>NZ_BCBG01000118.1:0-734 GCF_001320485.1 Pseudomonas sp. NBRC 111130 | reverse complement strand
AGTGAGACCATGGCGGCATAACTTTTCGCGAGCTTGTCGAAGCGGGTCACGATCCGGCGGTTCTCTTTCAGCCAGCCGAACATGCGCTCGATGATGTTGCGCTGTCGGTATTTGGGCCGGTCAAACAGTCTTGGTAAGCCAGGCTTGGGCTTGCGCTTCATCGAGCGCAGCGGGATGACGGGTTGCATTCGATATTGGTCGCAGTAGCGGCGTAGCGCTTCTGCGTCGTAGCCCTTGTCGGCAAGCAGCCATTTGCAGCGCTTGCGCGGGCGGCCACGTTGGCTCGATGGAATGCTGACCTCGTCCAACAGTGGTTGTGCGTAGCTGATGTCACTGGCTTGACCGCCAGAGAGGAGAAAACGCAGCGGTGTTCCGTTGGCGTCGCATAGCATGTGGATTTTGGTTGTCAGGCCACCGCGACTGCGGCCTAGAGCATGATCGGCAGGCTCGTCAGGCCCCCTTTTTTCCCGGCGCCAGATGAGGCTCGGGGTTGCGCGTACTGCGGTTGAGTCGATCATCCAGGTTTGCAGATCGATCAAGCCCTGCTCATTCAATCGCAGGTGCAGACGTTTGAGCATCTGCTCGAAAGTCCCTTGGTTTCGCCAGCCCCGAAACCGCTGATACACCGTTGACCATGGGCCGAAGCGCTCTGGCATATCTCGCCATGCAGCACCTGAGCAGAGCACCCACAGCACGCCATCGAGCATCAGCCGGTCGCTCAGTCGGGGCCGGCC
>NZ_BCBG01000117.1:0-820 GCF_001320485.1 Pseudomonas sp. NBRC 111130 | reverse complement strand
CCTGGACGGCCAGGTGATCAGCGACATGGAGCGTGATGACCTGCACCGGGAGGTTTACCGCACCCAGGGCAAGCTCACCAGCTGCTTCGGTTACGACGCGATGGGGCGCAAGGCCTGGCAGTTTGCCTCGACCTTGCCTGCCGACAAGCTCTCGCAGGTGCACAACACCGGCATTAACACCTCGCTGTTGGTGGAGCACGCGTACAACCCGATTCACCGCCGCTACCAGTACGACCCGGCCGGAGAACTGGTGCGCACCCTCGACAAGCTGCGAGGCGAGATCAAGTACGAGTACGAAGCCAACGGCCAGTTGCGCAGCCGGGATACCGGCTCGCTGGTAGGCAGCGAAGAGTTCCGCTACGACCCGGCGGCGAACCGGCTGGACTTCAATGCGCGGCAGTTTGACAAGGTCAGGGACAACCGAATCAAGCAGTGGCGGGACCAGGAGTACCGCTACGACCCGTGGGGCAACCTGATCGAGAAGCGTTCGGGGCACAGGAAGCTGCAGATCTTTGTCTATGACTGCGAGAACCGGCTGGTTCGTGCCGAGACCCTGGTTAACGGCAAGCTGGAGAGTACCGGGCAGTATCGGTACGACAGCCTGGGGCGGCGAGTGGCCAAGCAGGCTGAGATCAATGGTCAGGTCGAACAGAAGCGCTTCCTGTGGCAAGGGCTGAGGATGCTGCGGGAGGAGGCGCCTGGGCAGAGCATCTTGTATGTATATGAGCCGGGTAGCTATGCGCCGTTGGCGCGAGTCGATCAGGCAGAAGGGCAAGGGCAGAAGCTTTATTACTTCCATACGGACCAGATTGGTACGCCG
>NZ_BCBG01000116.1:0-896 GCF_001320485.1 Pseudomonas sp. NBRC 111130 | reverse complement strand
CGAGATCATCAGATTGAAAAATTCCAAACTCGAGATCAGAAGGTGGCTGAAACAACAGCCTCTGAACACCGCTATCGCTGTTGAGGCGACCAATGTTTATCACTTGGACTTGGTTGAGCTGGCCCATAGCCTAGGTTTCGAGGTCTATGTCATCGATGGGTTTCAACTGAGCAACTACAGGAAGGGTGTTGGCGGACGAGTGAAAACTGATCCTTCAGATGCTCGGTTGCTGTCCCGTTTTCTGAGGAATGAAGGCGAGGACCTGCGTCCTTGGACTCCTCCTCCTGCTGTCTACGGCAAGCTTCAGAGCCTCCTGCGACGCAGAGCCGCCTTGGTCACTGCTCGTACTGCAATGACCCAGAGCTGGGCTAACGAAACCCTTTTGAAAGCTGCCTTCGAAACCTTCGTGAAATCGATAGATCGGTTGGATCAGCTGATCCAAAAGAAGATTAAAGAAGTGCTGCGAGAAGCTGGGCTGCAGGAGCAAGTCGCTCGCTGCCAGGCAGTAGAGGGCATTGGATTTCTCACCGCAGCAGCATTGGTGATGGCCTTTATGAGGGGCGAGTTCAAAAGCAGTGATTCGTACATTGCATTCCTGGGAATGGATTTACGAGTTAGTGATTCCGGACAGAAGAATGGACGACGTCGCCTCACCAAACGAGGCTGTTCAGAAATTCGTCGCTTATTGCATAACGCTGCGATGGCTGCCAGCAGATCAGCCGCCTGGAAAGAGCTTTATGAACAGCATCGGAACGCTGGTAAAGCAACAACCCAAGCTCTGGTAATCCTGGCAAGAAAGCTCGCGCGGGTGGCATTCGCCCTGATGAAAAATCAGGACGAATACGTCACCAAAGGCGGGAAACCGGCTTGCTGAAAACCATAGAATCTCCCACAGG
>NZ_BCBG01000115.1:0-927 GCF_001320485.1 Pseudomonas sp. NBRC 111130 | reverse complement strand
TGAAGCCCTGGACGTCAACAAGACCCCAGTCGAAACCGTTATCAGCGACTCCGTCGACACCACCACTGCCACGTTGAGCGCCACCCCAGGCGTCACCGAAGGCGGTGTGATCACTTACACCGTGACGCTGAGCAACCCAGCTCAGACCGCCGTGACTGTCACGCTGAGCAACGGCAAGACCATCACTGTTGAAGCGGGTAAAACCACCGGCAGTGTTGAGTTCCAGACCGAAGCCAACGACGTCTACAACAACGGTTCCACCGTTTCTGTTTCGATCGAAAAAGCCGAAGGCGGCAACTTCGAAGCCCTGGACGTCAACAAGACCCCAGTCGAAACCGTGATAAGCGACTCGATCGACACCACCACCGCCACGTTGACCGCTACCCCAGGCGTTACCGAAGGCGGCGTGATCACTTACACCGTGACTCTGAGCAACCCTGCCCAGACCGCCGTGACCGTGACCTTGTCCAATGGCAAGACCATCACCGTCGATGCTGGCAAAACCGTGGGCTCCGTCGATGTGCCGACGGCCGCTAACGACGTCTACAACAACGGTTCCACCGTTTCGGTTTCGATCGAGAAAGCTGAAGGCGGTAACTTCGAAGCACTGGACGTCAACAAGACCCCAGTCGAAACCGTGATCAGCGACTCGATCGACACCACCACTGCGACCCTCTCGGCCACCCCAGGTGTGACCGAAGGTGGCGTGATCACTTACACCGTGACGCTGAGCAACCCAGCTCAGACCGCCGTGACCGTGACCCTGTCGAACGGCAAGACCATCACCGTCGAAGCCGGCAAGACCGTGGGCAGCGTCGATGTACAGACGGCGGCTAACGACGTCTACAACAATGGTTCCACCGTTTCTGTTTCGATCGAGAAGGCCGAAGGCGGCAACTTCGAAGCACTGGACGTCAACAAGACCCC
>NZ_BCBG01000114.1:0-1036 GCF_001320485.1 Pseudomonas sp. NBRC 111130 | reverse complement strand
TGCGCAGATAGGGGTTTTGCGAAATGAATCTTGACGATGACCTACTCTCACATGGGGAAACCCCACACTACCATCGGCGATGCATCGTTTCACTACTGAGTTCGGGATGGGATCAGGTGGTTCCAATGCTCTATGGTCGTCAAGAAATTCTGTTGCCAGAATGTCTTTTGAACACTCTTGGCTAATTCGGATATGTGAATTTGTGATCTTGCGAACTTTCGGTTCGTATCATCTTCACCACCGCAATCTGCGCTAGCAAATTGCTTGGGTGTTATATGGTCAAGCCTCACGGGCAATTAGTATTGGTTAGCTCAACGCCTCACAGCGCTTACACACCCAACCTATCAACGTCGTAGTCTTCGACGGCCCTTCAGGGAACTCAAGGTTCCAGTGAGATCTCATCTTGAGGCAAGTTTCCCGCTTAGATGCTTTCAGCGGTTATCTCTTCCGAACATAGCTACCCGGCAATGCCACTGGCGTGACAACCGGAACACCAGAGGTTCGTCCACTCCGGTCCTCTCGTACTAGGAGCAGCCCCTCTCAAATCTCAAACGTCCACGGCAGATAGGGACCGAACTGTCTCACGACGTTCTAAACCCAGCTCGCGTACCACTTTAAATGGCGAACAGCCATACCCTTGGGACCGGCTTCAGCCCCAGGATGTGATGAGCCGACATCGAGGTGCCAAACACCGCCGTCGATATGAACTCTTGGGCGGTATCAGCCTGTTATCCCCGGAGTACCTTTTATCCGTTGAGCGATGGCCCTTCCATACAGAACCACCGGATCACTAAGACCTACTTTCGTACCTGCTCGACGTGTTTGTCTCGCAGTCAAGCGCGCTTTTGCCTTTATACTCTACGACCGATTTCCGACCGGTCTGAGCGCACCTTCGTACTCCTCCGTTACTCTTTGGGAGGAGACCGCCCCAGTCAAACTACCCACCATACACTGTCCTCGATCCGGATAACGGACCTGAGTTAGAACCTCAAAGTTGCCAGGGTGGTATTTCAAGGATGGCTCCATGAGAACTGGC
>NZ_BCBG01000113.1:0-1126 GCF_001320485.1 Pseudomonas sp. NBRC 111130 | reverse complement strand
CTACGACGCCGGCGCCGACGGTACGACCGCCTTCACGGATAGCGAAGCGCAGACCGTCTTCCATTGCGATGGTCTTGATCAGGGTAACAGTCATCTGAATGTTGTCACCTGGCATTACCATTTCAACGCCTTCCGGCAGTTCGCAGTTACCGGTCACGTCAGTGGTACGGAAGTAGAACTGAGGACGGTAGCCTTTGAAGAACGGAGTGTGACGGCCGCCTTCTTCCTTCGACAGGACGTAGACTTCTGCGGTGAACTTGGTGTGCGGCTTGACCGAACCTGGCTTGACCAGAACCTGGCCACGCTCAACGTCGTCACGCTTGGTACCACGCAGCAGAACGCCGCAGTTCTCGCCAGCACGGCCTTCGTCCAGCAGCTTGCGGAACATCTCGACACCGGTGCAGGTGGTGGTGGAGGTGTCACGCAGACCAACGATTTCCAGCGGATCCTGAACGCGAACGATACCACGCTCGATACGGCCGGTAACAACGGTACCACGGCCCGAGATCGAGAATACGTCTTCGATTGGCATCAGGAATGGCTGGTCGATGGCACGAACTGGCTCAGGGATGTAGGCATCCAGAGTTTCTACCAGCTTCTTGACAGCGGTAGTGCCCATTTCGTTGTCGTCTTTGCCTTCCAGCGCCATACGAGCCGAACCGATGATGATCGGAGTGTCGTCGCCTGGGAAGTCGTAGGTGGACAGCAGGTCGCGAACTTCCATCTCGACCAGTTCCAGCAGCTCAGCGTCGTCTACCAGGTCAGCCTTGTTCAGGAAGACCACGATGTACGGAACGCCAACCTGACGGGACAGCAGGATGTGCTCACGGGTTTGTGGCATCGGACCATCGGCGGCCGAGCAAACCAGGATCGCGCCGTCCATCTGGGCAGCACCGGTGATCATGTTCTTCACGTAGTCAGCGTGACCTGGGCAGTCAACGTGAGCGTAGTGACGAATGTTCGAGTTGTACTCGACGTGAGCGGTGTTGATGGTGATACCGCGTGCTTTTTCTTCTGGAGCCGAGTCGATCTTGTCGAACTCAACGACGGCCGAACCGAAAACTTCGGAGCAGACGCGAGTCAGAGCTGCGGTCAGAGTGGTCTTACCGTGGTCAACGTGGCCGAT
>NZ_BCBG01000112.1:0-1252 GCF_001320485.1 Pseudomonas sp. NBRC 111130 | reverse complement strand
TGGACTGCCCCCAAGAAGTTGGACACCAATCCAACCCTTGGGGGATTCATGGCCAAGTACACTGAGCAGTTCAAGCTCACAGCAATCACTGCCTATTTGGATGGCAGCAACGGTTTCCGTACGGTAGCTCGAAACTTTGGCATCGATTTCAGCCTGCTGCGACGCTGGGTTGCCAGCTACCAGTTGAGACGCAGCATCAGCCCAGGCTCGCATGCACGGCGCTATACCGAGGACTTCAAGCGGCAGGTGCTGAGTTACATGCATGAGCATCGCCTTTCCCTGCGCCAAACTGCTGCGCACTTTGACCTCGGACAATCATCTCAGATAGGCATTTGGCAGCGGCAGTACTACAGTGGCAGTCCTGTCTCGCCTACTGTCATCAAGCAAAGAAAGCCAATCAACGTGTCGAAGAAAATCAAGCCAGCCAAGCCCACCAATACCGACGATGCGCAAAAGCCTCGAGAGCAGCTGATGGCTGAGCTTGAGTACCTGCGCATGGAGAACGCTGTCCTAAAGGAGCTCAAGGCCATGCGGGAGGAACAGGAGCGAACACGGACGAAAAAGTCTTAATCGTCGCCAAACTCAAGCGCAGATTTCCTTTGCCTGACCTACTGCGGGTAGTCGGGCTGGCGCGCAGCACCTTCTACTATCAGCTCAAGGCTCAGCAGAAGCCGGACAGGCATGCGGCGCTCAAAGAACTGGTACATCGTGTCTATCACGAGCACAAAGGGCTGTACGGCTATCGCCGCGTTGCGCTCGTGATAAGAAAGGACAAGCTGGTGAACAAGAAGGTCGTTGAACGACTGATGGCTGAGCAAGGGTTGAAGTCAGTGGTACGGCCTAAGAAATACCGTTCCTATCGTGGTGTTGTCGGCAAGGTGGCGGCGAATTTGCTAGAGCGAAATTTTGTTGCCCAACGACCTAATCAGAAGTGGGTGACCGACGTGACTGAATTCAAGGTGGCGCAACAGAAGCTCTATCTCTCGCCGGTGATGGATTTGTACAACGGTGAAATCGTGGCGTACGAAACGGCCAAACGTCCTTGCTACAGCCTGGTTGGGAACATGCTCGACAAGGCCCTCGACTGCTTGGGAGAGAAGCCGAAGCTTGTGCTGCATTCAGATCAGGGATGGCATTACCAGCAGGCTCAGTATCGTCACAAACTCCGTGGGCGAGGCGTGAAACAGAGCATGTCGCGCAAGGGCAATTGCCTGGACAACGCGGCCATGGAAAGCTTCTTCGGTACGCTCAA
>NZ_BCBG01000111.1:0-1336 GCF_001320485.1 Pseudomonas sp. NBRC 111130 | reverse complement strand
TTGGAATTGACGGACAGTGATGGCACGATTGTTTGGCAGGCCACGTATCGTTCGTGGGGGGCAATAGAGAGCCTAACGATTCAAGAGGTCACGCAGAATCTAAGGTTTCCGGGGCAATACCGAGATGTTGAAACGGGGTTGCATTATAATACCTTCCGCTACTATGACCCTGAGGTGGCCCGGTTTACCACTCAGGATCCTATCGGGCTACTGGGCGGTTTCAACCTTTACAGTTATGCTCCTAATTCCACGGGATGGCTTGATCCTTTAGGGTGGTGTGTCAACACTAATGTGACAAGGGGAGCGGCAGGTCAACCCTTGAGGGCAACTGCTACTATCACGAAAAATGACCTAAAAACAGGTACGGCTACCAATCAGTCCTCAAGGACTTGGGCCCGAATGATGGGCAATTCCGATGATGATGCTGGACACATTATTGGTAAGCTCTTAGGAGGTTCCGGAGGGAAGGAAGGAGTGTTCCCTCAGCTGTCTAAAGTCAATCGTGGCTTGTTTAGGGATTTTGAAAAACAAATCGCAAAAGATGTCTTCGATAACGGGCCTGTTGATGTAGAGCTCGTATTTAAATACGGTGCCGGTGGCACAAGGCCAACAAAAGTAATTTATAATGTGTTCAGGAATGGGGATTTTGTAGATGGAAAAATATTCAGCAACTGATCTGGATGAAGAGTTTGGCAATGTTTTGAAGGGGTTCATGCATGAAATGTATAGCTGGGAACTGGCATACTATCAAAAAAGCATCGACGCCTTTGATGGTGACTTGTCGGAAACGGAGCTTGAGGAAACCATGCGTAAGGATCTTTTGAAGATTTTCCGCCAGTATGTGCTTGAGGGTGGGAGAAATTACGACAGAGTAGAAAATTTGGTTTGTGGTCGATATCCTGAATACGATGAGGTAAATGATCAGATCGAAGTAATTGATAGTAGTGAAAAAAAGGTTGCTGTTATTATAAGGAAGACGAAAGGTCTGGCTGCTGCGTTTCGGTTGAACTTTGTTGTAAGAGATGGTGTATTTATGATTTCAGGTCGGGACTTGCAGCATGGGCAAAAATGGCAAAAAACTTATGTCTGAGAATTGATTCAAAGCTCGGTTTGGTTTTAAGGAAAATATGGTGCTGCTGGGGTTCTTTAATAAGAAATGTTTAGAGGCGATTGCCAGCTTTGTCTCAGTCGTCTCGCCCTTCGATTGTGATGATTAATACTTGGGGTTCTTCGCATTGACTTTTTCGTCGTTTTAGCCTTTCCCACAGCAAACCTGAGACTCAGTTACGACAATTTCTCCCGCCTGATCGATGAAACCCACCCGCTGGGCCACAAG
>NZ_BCBG01000110.1:0-1412 GCF_001320485.1 Pseudomonas sp. NBRC 111130 | reverse complement strand
GCGCGCGGTGCGCATCAGGCGGGTGGTCTGGCCTTTGCCATCGGTGTGCGTCAGCACCTTGCCCAGGGTGTTGTAGGTGAAGGTCTCTGCAGTGCCGTCCGGGTGGCCGATGCGTAGTACTTCGCCGTCCGGTTTGCGCTCCAGCGAGGTGGTCTGATTCAGCGCATCGGTCACTGCGACGAGGTGGTCACGCTCGTATATGACCACCCTTAAAAGCTCAGTTTTTAAAGATCGGAGGTCACCCTGAGTAAATCAAAGCCGTTACTTATCATTAAGAAAACATCAAAAAGCGCTATAAGTTATCAAGATCACAACTCTTTAGCAGCTTTGTCAAGGCGCGGCACATCATTCAGATACACGCCCATATATCACCTGTAGTTGCGCCAAATATTTCTTAACTCCAGGAATTCGAATAGATTTTAAGTATCCCTCCAATGCATCCAAATCAAAGCTTAAAAAATGCAACTCAATTAAATATAGATTCAGAAAATTTTGATAAAATGGATGCGTCTCTAAGACCACGTCATCTTCATCTTCTGGACTCTTGCCTTCTTGCTCATCAGGCACCCCGCTTAACAACTTAAGTTTTTCTGCAATGTAGCGACAAATCAGATCAGCATCCTGAGCGACAGCAACCAGCGCAGCCGGCTCAAGCCTTGCCAGATTTAACTTATTGGCATCAAGCTGAAGAACCACGTCGGGGACAGGATCAGAATTAACCCGCAACCTTAATTTTCCAACAACAGCACTTAACAAATTCATATACACTTTGCCATTGATCCAAGCACGAATATCCTCTACATCTACCATACGTCAAGCCCCTTAATAATCCTAACCAAGTCACTGCCTACATGCCTGAACGGGTCAACCGCTTCGTGCTCCCAAGGTGTCAGAGCGTCCAGATTTTGCGTCTTATGCACTCCGTCACCACCTATTCGCTGCGGAATGTCCCTATGATGTAGCTCCATCGAAACGTCTTTGGTCTGTGGAAGTCCCGTTCTTCTGTTAATCACTTCTACAGTTATTTTTGGTGCTTTACCGTCTGCCATACTAGCCATGTTCGCAGCGGAGTATGTTCTCGTAGGCGCTTTAGCTTCGGCTTTCCAGTAGTTCCTCCGGGCACTACTCCAACATTCCCAGCCCCAAGGATCAAACCAGCCAGTTGGATCAGGCACATAATGATATAGATTGAACCCACCATCTATACCGATTGGATCCTGGGTGATGAATCGCCCTACTTCAGAATCATAATATCGGAACGTATTATAGTGCAGCCCCGTTTCATAATCGAAATACTGCCCTTGAAAGCGCAGTTCTTGCTCAACCTCATCAACAGCCAGTTGCTCCACTGCCCCCCACGAACGATACGTCGCCTGCCAAACAATCGTGCCATCACTGTCCGTCAATTCCAG
>NZ_BCBG01000109.1:0-1673 GCF_001320485.1 Pseudomonas sp. NBRC 111130 | reverse complement strand
CTGACGCCGTATAGATAATGGTGCCGCCTTCGGCCACGGACGGCGTTGCGGTCAGGGTGACGGTGGTGGTGTCCTGCACATCTGTGACGCTGCTGCTGACTGGCGCTTGATTGGCAACCAGGTTTTCGTAGTTGCCGCCGCTGACGCTGGTGATGCTATTGGTGACTGCCGCGTGGCCTTGATAGACGTCGTTGGTTACGGCAGCCGTGGCAGTGCCGGAACTCTGGCCGACCGGAATGGTGATGGTCTGGCCGTTGGCCAGGGTGACTACGACCGGGCTGCCGGTGACAGGGGCACCCACTGTTGCCGTATAAATAATGGTGCCGCCTTCCGCCACGGACGGCGTGGCGGTCAGGGTGACGCTGGTGGTGTCTTGCACATCGGTAACGGAGGTGCTGACCGTTGCCTGATTTGCGACCAGGTTCTCGTAATTGCCACCGCTGACCGCAGTGATTTGGTTACTGACGGCCGCGTGGCCTTGATAGACGTCATTGGTCACCACACCCGTGGCGGTACCGGAGCTTTGGCCGACCGGGATGGTGATGGTCTGGCCGTTGGCCAGGCTGACCACGACCGGGCTGCCGGTGACCGGCGCATTCACCGTGGCGGTGTAGATGATGGTGCCGCCTTCGGTCACAGATGGGGTGGCGGTTAGCGTGACGGTTGAGGTGTCGATGGTGTCAGTGACGGTGGTGGCTGCCGCCGTGCTGTTGATCGCCAGGTTCTCGAAGTTGCCACCCGAGGCACTGGTGATGTGGGCGCTCACCTGACCGGCATCGATATACGGATCATCAGCTGGCGCGGCAATGGCGACGCTTCCGGAGGTCTGATTGGCACCGATGGTGATGGTCTGGCCGTTGCTTAGCGTGACGGTTACCGCCGACTGCGCAGCATTGGTCAGGGTGGCGGTGTAAACGATCTGCCCACCTTCGGCCACGCTGGGCGTCGCCGTCAGCGAGACGGTCGTGGTGTCTTGGACATCGGTAACGGCGGTGCTGACAGGCGCCTGGTTTGCAACCAGGTTTTCGTAGGTTCCGCCGCTGACGCTGGTGATGCTGTTGGTGACCGCCGCGTGGCCTTGATAGACGTCGTTAGTCACGGCACCCGTGGCAGTGCCGGAACTCTGGCCGACCGGAATGGTGATGGTCTGGCCGTTGGCCATGCTGACTACGACCGGGCTGCCGGTGACAGGGGCGCCCACTGTTGCCGTATAAATAATGGTGCCGCCTTCCGCCACGGACGGCGGGGCGGTCAGGGTGACGCTAGTGGTGTCCTGGACATCGGTAACGGATGTGCTGACCGGTGCCTGGTTGGCGACCAGATTTTCGTAGTTGCCGCCGCTGACGCTGGTAATGCTGTTGGTGACGGCCGCGTGGCCTTGATAGACGTCATTGGTCACCGCACCCGTGGCGGTACCGGAGCTTTGGCCGACCGGGATGGTGATGGTCTGGCCGTTGGCCAAGCCGACTACAACCGGACTGCCAGAAACAGGGGCTTCGACTGACGCCGTATAAATGATGGTCCCGCCTTCCGCCACGGAGGGCGTGGCGGTCAGGGTGACGGTGGTGGTGTCCTGCACATCTGTGACGCTGGTGCTGACTGGCGCTTGATTGGCAACCAGGTTTTCGTAGTTGCTGCCGCTGACGCTGGTGATGCTGTTGGTAACTGCCGCA
>NZ_BCBG01000107.1:0-31132 GCF_001320485.1 Pseudomonas sp. NBRC 111130 | reverse complement strand
TGCTGCACGCGACCTGGAACACCTTGATCAAATTCAGCGCCGAGCGCCTGCTGGTGATCGCCAGCATGGACGTCGTGGCGTTGCTGTTCGCCGTGTGCGCCGTGGCCTTCACCGAGTTTCCGCCCGCCGAGATCTGGCCTTGGCTGCTGGCTTCGGCGCTGGCCGAGCAGTTGTACCGATTCCTGCTGATCCAGGCCTATCGGGTCGGTGACCTGGGGCTGGTCTATCCTCTGATGCGCGGCCTGTCGCCGCTGGTGGTACTGGGGCTGACCCTGGCGTTTGCCGGTGAGTCGCTCAGCTCGCAGCAGATCATCGGCATCCTGCTGATCCCGTGTGGCATGGCTTGCCTGTTGTGGCAGGGCGGCGGCGGTGACCGGTTGCCGTGGTCGATGCTGCCGGTGGTTGCGCTGATCGGGCTGTGTATCGGTTGCTACACCTGGTTCGATGGCCAGGCGGTGCGTTTGTGGGGCAAGCCTTGGGACTACCTGGTGTGGTTGACGCTGCTCAGCGCCTGGCCATTCCCGCTACTGGCCAGCGTGGCGCGGCGGGCGCCGTTCGTGCTGTTCTGGCGCACACAATGGCGCTTGGGGTTGGCAGTGGGCTTTTGCGTACTGTTCAGTTACGCACTGGTGCTGTGGGCCATGCACCTGGGGTCGGTGGCCGAGGCGGCGGCCCTGCGCGAGTTGAGTGTGATCCTGGTGGTGCTGATGGGCATGCGCTACCTCAAAGAACCTTTTGGCGGGCCGAGACTCCTAGCTTGCGGGCTGGTCCTGGCAGGCATGCTGGTGATGAAGCTCTGACCTCTCGATCGAACAAGGAATCCAGTCCATGACCGTTGCCCTGTGGTGCATTCTCATCGCGTTGTTTCTGGCGCCACTGTGCGCATTGATCGCCAAGGTGTCGAGCGGCCGCTTTGGCCTCAAGGACAATCACGACCCGCGCGCCTTCCTCGACACGCTGTCGGGCTTGCCGCGCCGCGCACATGCTGCCCAGCAAAATAGCTACGAGGCTTTTCCGGCGTTTGCGGCGGCGGTGCTGGTGGCCGATATCGTCGGTAATGCCGAGCAGGTGACCCAGGATGTACTGGGTGTGATGTATATCACCAGTCGCCTGCTCTACATCATCTGCTATCTGGCGGACTGGGCGGCGCTGCGTTCGCTGGTTTGGGTTGCCGGGTTGGCGTTGATCGTTTCGTTCTTCGTGGTTTCAGTCTGAGGCCGAGTCGCCTGCTTCGCGGGCTTGCCCACACACAGGTACAGCGCAGCAGTCGAGGGCTGTGGCGTACCTGTGGGAGCGGGCGAGCCCGCGAAGAATCCACCGCCGATCAAAGCACTTTAGGCACCTCAGGCAGCGCCTTGCCCTTGGGCCACAGCATCCAGATCTGCCCCTGCTGCTTCATGTTCCCGGCCAGCTCACCGGCCTCTGGCCCGGTCCCCCAGAACAGGTCGGCACGCACTTCCCCGGCAATCGCTCCACCCGTGTCCTGGGCCGCCACCGGGCGTACCACCGGCGACCCATCCGGGCGCGTGGTAGACAGCCACAGCAGGCTACCCAGCGGAATCACCTTGCGGTCGATGGCCACGCTATATCCAGCGGTGAGCGGCACGTTCAGCGAGCCGCGAGGCCCTTCGTTGCTGTCCGGGCGAGTACTGAAGAACACATAACTCGGGTTGCTGGCCAACAGTTCCGGCACGCGCTGCGGGTTGGCCATGGCCCAGGCGTGGATGCTGCCCATGGTCACGTCTTCTTTTTTCAACTGGCCTTGCTCCACCAGCCAGCGGCCGATTGGCCGGTAGGGGTGACCGTTCTGGTCGGCGTAGCCCAGCCGCAGTTGGCGGCCATCCTCCAGCTGGATCCGGCCCGAACCCTGGATCTGCAGGAATTGCAGGTCCATCGGATCGGTCAGCCAGGCCAGCACAGGCGCCTTGACCCCATCGCGGCTGATCACCTCGGCGGTGTCGTAGGGTTTGAGCACGCGACCGTCCAGGCGGCCACGCAGGCGCTTGCCCTTGAGTTCGGGGTATACGCTGGCCAGATCGACCACGATCATGTCTTCGGGTACGCCATAGACCGCCACGTGGGCCGCTTCGGTGCGCTTCAGGCTGCCGGGGTATACCGGCTCGTAGTAGCCGGTGATCAGGCCGTTGGCGTTGTTGTCGGCGGCACGCAGGCCATACACCTGCAGGTTCTGCTCAAGGAACGTGCGTACCTGGGTGGCACTCGCCGTGTCGCTGCCGGCCGCTTCACAGGTGGCGGCCCACACCGTGTCGCGCTTGAGTTTCTCGCAGCCGCTGCGCCAGGCGTAGAAGCCGGCCAGCAGGTCTTCATCGCTGACCGCAGGCAGGTCTTTCCAGGTAGCAGGGACATAGGTAGCAATGGCGTGAGGCTCGGGCTTGGCGTTTTCGCCGCCGTTGCAGCCGGCCAGCAGGGCGAGTGCCGGGAGTGTCCAGGCCAGATGGCGCAGGGCAGATTTCATCAATGATTACCTGTGGCTGGCGAACATGAAGATTCGCCCTTGTGTTTTATGTGGCTATTGGTCTTTGCCTGGCAGGCAGCGATACTGACCGCCCCTTTGTGTAGGCTCAAGTGACCGTGATGTTCAAGCGATTGACCGTTGTACTGCTCGCTGCCCTTGCCCTGACGGCCTGTGACCGGGTCGACCCTAATTCGCCGCTGGGCAAACGCAAGGCAATATTCAAGGACATGCTCAAGACCAGCGAAGACATGGGCGGCATGTTGCGCGGCCGCTTGCCCTTCGACGGGGTGAAGTTCGCCGCGGGTGCGTTGAAGCTCGATGGCTTGGCCCATGCGCCGTGGCAGCATTTTCCGCAAGCGCGGGACGAGGGTGACAGTAGTGCCCGACCGGAAGTGTGGGAACGTCAGGCGCGCTTCCATGACCTTGCCCGGCAACTGGAGAGCGTGACCGGTGAGTTGGTTGACGTGACCCGGACCCAGCCGTTGGACGCGGCGCAACTGAAGGCGCCGATGGACAAGGTCGAGGCGGCGTGCAAGGCGTGTCATAGCGAATTCCGCAACCATTGATCGCCTGCGTCAACAGGCGATCAGGCAGATCAGCGATCCAGGTCGTCCACCGCTTCCTGCAGTTCTTTACGAGACTCGGCAAGCTTGTCCTTGCGCTTGTTGATCTTTTCCGCGTCGCCTTTTTTCTCGGCCTTCTTCAGGTCCTTCTCGCGCTGCGCCACCTCGTGACGGGCATCGAGCACTTTCTGCTCGCGCTCTTTGCGCAGGCCGGCGTCGGTGCAATGCTCAACGCCGCGCAATGCTTCCTCGAGCCCAGCAACCTGATCGCTGTTACCGTGGTCGCGGGCGATTTTCAGCTGGTTCTCGATGGCACTGCGCTTGGCGGCGCAACCGGTCAGGCCCTCGTCGGGCTGGGCGGCTTGGGCAGCGCCAGCAGCCAGGCCAAGCGTGGTCAGCAGTGCCAGGGTGGAAAACATGTTCATCAAAGCCTCCTTGAGGGGGCGGGGCAGCAAAAGATGGAGCAAATCCTGCCTTGGTTTTGCCTATATAGGAACCCTTGGTGGATATTTCTGAAGTGATCCAGACAATTTCCTACAACGGATTTTGTTAAAACTCATTGCCTCACACCGGTGGCAGCCGCAGGGAACCCCTGGATGCCGCTTTCGCTCAGCTGCTCCGCCAGGGCCTGCACCTGCTCGGCCGCAAAAAATGCGTGCAGGTGGCTGGCGCGGGATGCGCCAATACCGGGCAAGGCTTGCCATTGCGTGGCTGAACGCTGGGTTAGGGTTGCCCAGTCCTCCTCGAGTGGAAGATTGCGCGGTACTGGCACGCCAAGACCGCTGACCCACTGGGCGAAAGGCCTGCTGCGGCCAGCCTCGAAGCTTTGTTGCAGGCGCCTGGCGCGGGTATCGCTGATGCCAGGTAGCTGGGCCAGTCGCTCGGCGTCCAGCGCCAGCCAGTCTGCCAGCGTTGCCACCTGCCCGCCTCGTACCAGTCGTCGCCATGTGCCGGGCCCGGTGCCCGGCATGGCCAGGCCCTGTTTGCCGCTGAGCCAGGTGAGCCGAGCAATGAACTGGTCTTCACAGCCTTCGCCAGCCTGCCAGCATGTCAAAGCGTTGTATTGATCTGGCGCAGGTGCCGTAACCGCATCGCGCTCGGTGGCGCGCAGCACTACCTGCTCGAAGCGCGGGATGGTCAGCCCCGCCAGGCTGATGGCTACCTGGTCTCCCGGGCGAATGTCGAGTGCCTGCCAGCGAGCCAGGGAGCCCAGGCTTACCTGGGTAACCAGGCGGTCGTCGAGCCGAACTGGCTGCAGCTTCAGCACCGGTGTGATTCGCCCCGTGCGGCCTATGCGAAAGCGCACGTCACGTACTTCGGCCAACGCCCGGGCAAAGGGGTGCTTCCAGGCGGCAATCCAGTACGGCGCATTGGTTTGCCAGCGTTCGGCGGATGGCCGTGCGTTCTGACGCAGGATCACCCCATCCGTGGCGAACGGCAGGGCAGAGCGATACCAATGCTCGCGCCAGTGTGCCGCCTCGCCAGCGCTGCTGATGGCCACGCTGTAGCGCTGGCTATCGGGAAAACCCAGCGCAGCCAGCTGAGCCACTCGCTCGCCCTGATCGCTTGGCCCTTGCGGCCAGTCCCAGACAAACAGCGCAATGCCCGCGCCTTGTTCACGAGCGAGTTGCTTGCGCGCCAGCAAGCCCGCGACGGTGCCGCGCGCGTTGACGCTACCTTGCTGCGCTTGCACATGATCAACCAGCCGCAGGTACAGCTCACCTTGCAGAATCAGATCAACGGGGTTGGGCAACTGCTGGTTGATACCTTGCAGAACTTCGATATGTCGGCTCCAGTCATGTCCCTGGTTGCCATCACCACGGCTGAGCAACTGCACCAGCCTGCCTTGGCGATAGACCAGGGTCACGGCGACGCCATCGACCTTCGGCTGCAGCCAGACGCCTGTCTTGCCGACCATCCATTGGCTCACGGCCTGTTCATCCGAGAGCTTGTCGACACCGGTGTGGCGGATCGGGTGGGCAATTGGCCCGCGTGCGCTGGCTAAGGAGTCCAGCTCGCTCTCCAGGGCGAAACACCCTTGCAGGTGCAGCAGGCGTTGCCGGCTCTGGTCATAAACTTCATCGGCCACCAGGGATTCGCCCAGACGATGGTAGTGATCATCCCACTGGCTGACCGCCTCGCGCAGGCGTGTGACTTCGGCGCGTGCCCGCTCGGCAGGCCAGGCCGGGCAGCCAGCGGCGTGCGCGTTGAACGAAAAAGCGAGCAGAAACAGGAACAGCAACGGCATGGCCAGCATCCTTGCTTGGCGGAGGGGAAGCCTCAGCCTAGGCAACGGCAGCGCGTGTTGCGCCGCGCAGTTGTCAGCCGATATGTCACAAAAAAGCCCCTGCCGATCACTCGGCAGGGGCTTTCAGTTACCGCTGCAGGAAAATTACAGGCCGGCAGCGTCACGCAGCGCCTGGGCGCGGTCGGTGCGTTCCCAGGTGAAGGTGGTGAAGGTGTCGTCGCCGACGGTCTTCTGCTGCGGCTCGCGGCCGAAGTGGCCGTAGGCCGCGGTTTCCTGGTACATCGGGTGCAGCAGGTCGAGCATCTTGGTGATGGCGTAAGGGCGCAGGTCGAAGCACTCGCGTACGATCTGGATGATCTTGTCGTCGGACACCTTGCCGGTGCCGAAGGTGTTGATCGAGATGGAGGTCGGCTGGGCCACGCCGATGGCGTAGGACACCTGGATCTCGCAACGTTCGGCCAGGCCGGCGGCAACGATGTTCTTGGCCACGTAGCGGCCGGCGTAGGCGGCGGAGCGGTCGACCTTGGAAGGGTCCTTGCCGGAGAACGCGCCACCACCGTGACGGGCCATGCCGCCGTAGGAGTCGACGATGATCTTGCGGCCGGTCAGGCCGCAGTCGCCCACCGGGCCACCGATGATGAAGTTGCCGGTCGGGTTGATGTGGAACTGGGTGCCCTTGTGCAGCAGTTCGGCCGGCAGGGTGTGCTTGACGATCAGCTCCATCACGGCTTCCTGCAGGTCTTTCTGCGAGACCTCAGGGTTATGCTGGGTCGACAGGACCACGGCGTCGATACCGACCACTTTGCCGTTTTCGTAGCGGCAGGTGACCTGGGACTTGGCGTCCGGGCGCAGCCACGGCAGCAGGCCGGACTTGCGTGCTTCGGCCTGGCGCTCGACCAGGCGGTGCGAGAAGCAGATCGGTGCTGGCATCAGCACGTCGGTTTCGTTGCTGGCATAGCCGAACATCAGGCCCTGGTCGCCTGCGCCCTGGTCTTCCGGCTTGGAGCGGTCGACGCCCTGGGCGATGTCCACCGACTGCTTGCCGATGATGTTCATCACCGCGCAGGTGGCGCCGTCGAAGCCGACGTCGGAGCTGTTGTAGCCGATATCGATGATGACCTTGCGCACCAGCTCTTCCAGGTCTACCCAGGCTGAAGTGGTGACCTCGCCGGCGATGATGGCGACACCGGTCTTGACCAGGGTTTCGCAGGCAACGCGGGCGTACTTGTCCTGGGCAATGATGGCATCAAGGACCGCGTCCGAAATCTGGTCGGCGATCTTGTCCGGATGCCCTTCGGACACGGACTCGGAGGTGAAAAGGGAGTATTCGCTCATCTCGACGGGTTCCTAAAATTTACCGATGGTGAGTGTCGCCAGCCGTCCGCTGAAAATGGCGGACCTGGATCTGGAAACCGTTACGCAAGCCCACATAGAGGCTGTCCCCGGGGGCAAGCCCGGCTGCTGTGGCCCAACGGGCCAGGTCGTCCTGTTCGAAGCCGAGCCAGAGGTCGCCGCAGGCTTCCCGCGCCCAACCCTGGTCATGGCTGCACAGTTCGGTGACCAGCAGGCTGCCGCCTGCCTTCACCCGTTTGGCCAGCTGGCGCAGGGCCAGGGCCGGGTCGCTGAAATGGTGCAGGACCATGTTCAGCACAACGCAGTCGGCTTCCACATCCGTTGCACCCAGTGCATCGGCCAACTGCAGGTTTACATTACCCAGGCGTTCGCGTTCGCAGACCTGGCGCGCCAGCTCGAGCATGGTCGGGCTGTTGTCCAGGGCCGTGACCTGGGCGAAACGCCGTGCCAGGTCTGGCAGGAAACCGCCATCGCCGGGGCCGACCTCCAGCGCGCTGGCGGTCGGCGCGAAGTTCAGTTTGTCGAGCAGCGCCAGCAGGCTCTCGCGGTATTGCGGCAAGCCGGCGATGAGGTCTTGCTGGGCGCGGAATTTTTCTTCCACGCGCAAGAAGAAGTCCTGGCTGGTGGCGGCGCGGCGCTGCTGTACCTGGGCGATACGGGCCTGGACATCCTCCGGCAAGGTCAGGTCGTCGACCTCATCGAGCAGGGCCATGTGCAGGCGCCCGCCGAAGCGCTGGCCGTCGGGCAGGGCACGACGGTAGAAGATCGCATTGCCTTCGCGCCGCGTGGCCACCAGCTCGGCCTGGGCCAGTACCTTGAGGTGATGGCTCATGCCCGACTGGCCGATGTCGAAGATCTGCGCCAGTTCCAGCACGCCGAACGAATCACTGGCCAGGGCGCGCAATACATTCAGGCGCAGCGCATCGCCACTGGCCTTGCACAGGGCGGCCAGTGTGTCGCTTTGCTGAGGGATCGGTTGCGCACGGAGGTTCATGGGACGGCAGTCTAGACAGGCAGGGCTGCCCCCGCAAGGCCAATATCAAAAAGTTTTGATATTGGCTGATGGGCGGGTGCGTCTGGCGGTTTTTTCGCCGTTATGCAGGCCAATCACAGGAAAATCCCCCAACTGCGACCATCCGTCATTGCCCCCAGCCCCCGCACTGGGCGAAAATGGCCGCCTTTTTCGTGACACCACCTATTCAAGCCCCAGGAGATCAGCGATGCCCAGCCGTCGTGAACGTGCCAACGCCATTCGTGCCCTCAGCATGGATGCCGTGCAAAAGGCCAACAGCGGCCACCCAGGTGCCCCCATGGGCATGGCGGATATCGCCGAAGTGCTTTGGCGCGACTACATGAAGCACAACCCGAGCAACCCGGATTTCGCCGACCGTGACCGCTTCGTGCTGTCCAACGGCCACGGCTCGATGCTCATCTATTCGCTGCTGCACCTGACCGGCTACGATCTGTCGATCGACGACCTCAAGGCCTTCCGCCAGCTGCACAGCCGCACCCCGGGCCACCCGGAATACGGCTACACCCCTGGCGTCGAGACCACCACCGGGCCGCTCGGCCAAGGCATTGCCAACGCCGTGGGCTTCGCCCTGGCCGAGAAAGTGCTGGCCGCCCAGTTCAACCGTGACGGCCACACCATCGTCGACCACCACACCTATGTGTTCCTCGGCGACGGCTGCATGATGGAAGGTATCTCCCATGAAGTCGCCTCGCTGGCCGGCACCCTGGGCCTGAACAAGCTGATCGCCTTCTACGACGACAACGGCATCTCCATCGACGGCGAAGTGCACGGCTGGTTCACCGACAATACCCCGGCGCGTTTCGAAGCCTACAACTGGCAGGTGATCCGTAACGTCAACGGTCATGATGCCGATGAAATCAAGATGGCCATCGAGACCGCGCGCAAGAGCGACCGTCCGACCCTGATCTGCTGCAAGACCATCATCGGTTTCGGTTCGCCGAACAAGCAGGGCAAGGAAGACTGCCACGGCGCGCCGCTGGGCAACGACGAAATCGCCCTGGCCCGCAAGGAACTGAACTGGAACCACGGTCCGTTCGAAATTCCGGCCGACATCTACGCCGAATGGGATGCCAAGGCTGCCGGCGCCAAGGCCGAAGCCGACTGGAACCAGCGTTTCGACGCCTACGCCAAGGCCTACCCGGAGCTGGCTGCCGAGTTCAAGCGCCGTGCCAGCGGCGAGCTGCCGGCCGACTTCAGCGAGAAGGCCCAGGCGTACATCAACGAAGTGGCCGCCAAAGGCGAAACCATTGCCAGCCGCAAGGCCAGCCAGAACGCGCTGAACGCCTTCGGCCCGTTGCTGCCTGAGTTCCTCGGCGGTTCGGCTGACCTGGCCGGCTCCAACCTGACCCTGTGGAAGGGCTGCAAGGGCGTCGAAGCCAATGATGCCAGCGGCAATTACGTGTTCTACGGCGTGCGCGAGTTCGGCATGACCGCCATCATGAACGGCGTCGCCCTGCACGGTGGCCTGGTGCCTTACGGCGCGACCTTCCTGATGTTCATGGAATACGCCCGCAATGCCGTGCGCATGTCGGCCCTGATGAAGCAGCGCGTGATCCACGTCTATACCCACGACTCCATCGGCCTGGGCGAAGACGGCCCGACTCACCAGCCGATCGAGCAGCTGACCAGCCTGCGCAGCACACCGAACCTGGACACCTGGCGCCCAGCCGACGCGGTCGAATCGGCCGTATCGTGGAAAAACGCCCTGGAGCGCAAGGACGGCCCATCGGCACTGATCTTCTCGCGTCAGAACCTGCAGCACCAGGATCGCGACGCCCAGCAGATCGCCAACATCAGCCGCGGCGGCTACGTGCTCAAGGATTGCGCTGGCGAGCCTGAGCTGATCCTGATCGCCACCGGTTCGGAAGTGGGCCTGGCCGTTCAGGCGCACGCCAAACTGACCGAGCAGGGCCGCAAGGTGCGCGTGGTTTCCATGCCTTGCACCAGCGTGTTCGATGTCCAGGACGCCGCCTACAAGCAATCGGTGCTGCCGGTCGAAGTCGCGGCACGTATCGCCATCGAAGCCGCCCACGCGGACTTCTGGTACAAGTACGTCGGCCTGGAAGGCCGCATCATCGGCATGACCACCTACGGTGAGTCGGCGCCGGCCGCTGCACTGTTCGAGGAATTCGGCTTCACCCTGGAGAACATCCTGGGTACCGCCGAAGAGCTGCTGGAAGACTGATACAGGCGTAAGGCGAGGGCTTCGCCCTCGTTTCGCGACACAAGGCCGCTCCTACAGGGTACTGCGTACGCCGTTCCTTGTGGGAGCGGCCTTGCGTCGCGATGGGCCGCAAGGCGGCCCCAACAGCCATCATGCGTTAGCGAGCCACCCAATGCCCCACCCGCGTCCCTACAAAGTTGCACTCAACGGTTACGGCCGCATCGGCCGCTGTGTCCTGCGCGCACTGTTCGAGCGGGGGGCAAAGGCCGGTTTCGAGATCGTAGCGCTGAACGACCTGGCCGATCAGGCCAGCATCGAATACCTGACACGCTTCGACTCCACCCACGGGCGATTCCCCGGCGAGGTGAAGGTCGACGGCGACTGTCTGCATATCAATGGCGACTGCGTGAAGGTCATGCGCAGCGCCACCCCTGAAGGCATCGACTGGGCCGCCCTGGGCATCGACCTGGTGCTGGAGTGCTCCGGTGTCTATCACACCCGCGCCGATGGCCAGCGTTTCCTCGACGCTGGCGCGCCGCGCGTATTGTTCTCGCAGCCGATGGCCAGCGAGGCCGATGTCGATGCCACCGTGGTCTATGGCATCAACCAGGATTGCCTGACGGGCCACGAACGCCTGGTCTCCAACGCCTCTTGCACCACCAATTGCGGCGTCCCGCTGTTGCGCGTGCTGGACCAGGCATTCGGCATCGAGTATGTGCAGATCACCACCATCCACTCGGCGATGAACGATCAGCCGGTGATCGATGCCTATCACCACGAGGACCTGCGCCGCACGCGCTCGGCCTTCCAGTCGGTGATTCCGGTGTCCACGGGGCTGGCGCGCGGTATCGAGCGCTTGCTTCCGGAACTTGCCGGGCGAATCCAGGCCAAAGCGGTACGCGTGCCGACTGTCAACGTCTCCTGCCTGGACATCACCCTGCAGACCGCCCGCGACACCAGTGCGGCCGAGGTCAACCGGGTGTTGCGCGAGGCCGCGCAGAGCGGCCCGCTGAAAGGCTTGCTGGCCTATACCGAGTTGCCTCACGCCAGCTGTGATTTCAACCATGACCCGCATTCGGCGATCGTCGATGCCAGCCAGACCCGCGTTTCAGGCCCACGCCTGGTGAACTTGCTGGCTTGGTTCGACAATGAATGGGGTTTTGCCAACCGTATGCTCGACGTTGCCGAACACTATCTGCACGTCGTCCACCCAACCCGCAGCAAACAGCCCTGAAGGACTGCATTCATGACCGTGTTGAAGATGACCGACCTCGACCTGCAAGGTAAACGCGTACTGATCCGCGAAGACCTCAACGTACCTGTGAAGGACGGTGTGGTAACCAGCGATGCGCGTATCCTGGCAGCGCTGCCGACCATCAAGCTGGCCCTGGAAAAGGGTGCGGCGGTAATGGTCTGCTCGCACCTGGGCCGCCCGACCGAAGGCGAGTTCTCTGCCGAGAACAGCCTCAAGCCGGTCGCCGACTACCTGAGCAAGGCCTTGGGCCGGGAAGTGCCGCTGGTTGCCGATTACCTGAACGGTGTTCAAGTCAGCGCCGGTGACCTGGTGCTGTTCGAGAACGTACGTTTCAACAAGGGCGAGAAGAAGAACGCCGACGAGCTGGCCCAGCAATACGCCGCCCTGTGCGACGTGTTCGTCATGGACGCTTTCGGCACCGCTCACCGTGCCGAAGGCTCCACCCATGGCGTTGCCAAGTTCGCCAAGGTGGCTGCCGCTGGCCCGCTGCTGGCTGCAGAGCTGGACGCGCTGGGCAAGGCCCTGAAAGCCCCGGCCAAGCCAATGGCGGCCATCGTTGCCGGCTCCAAGGTATCGACCAAGCTGGATGTGCTGAACAGTCTGAGCAGCGTTTGCGACCAGCTGATCGTCGGTGGCGGCATCGCCAACACGTTCCTGGCTGCTGCCGGTCACCCGGTGGGCAAGTCGCTGTACGAGCCTGACCTGATCGAAACCGCCAAGGCCATCGCCGCCAAGGTCAGCGTGCCACTGCCGGTCGACGTCGTGGTTGCCAAGGCGTTCGCCGAGGACGCCGAAGCCACCGTCAAGGCCATCGCCGACGTTGCCGCCGACGACATGATCCTGGACATCGGCCCGCAGACCGCTGCCCATTTCGCCGAGCTGCTGAAGTCGTCGAAGACCATCCTGTGGAACGGCCCGGTCGGCGTGTTCGAGTTCGACCAGTTCGGCAACGGCACCAAGGTGCTGGCCAAGGCCATCGCTGAAAGTGCAGCGTTTTCCATTGCCGGTGGTGGCGATACCCTGGCAGCCATCGACAAATATGGCGTCAGCAAGGATATCTCCTACATTTCTACCGGTGGCGGCGCCTTCCTCGAATTCGTCGAGGGCAAGGTGCTGCCAGCCGTGGCGATCCTGGAAGAGCGGGCAAAAGCCTGACAATGGCGGCGCCTGGCAAAGGGAGCGACCTGATGGTCAAGCAATTGCCTGTGATGATTCTGGCCGGCATGCTGGGCGCCTGCTCCAGCAGCCCGTCCTCGGAGGCCGACCCGGCGCAGCCGCCCAAGGGCGGTTGCTACCAGTCCGCGTGGCAGGCCGAGACCGTGCCGGTCATCAGCAAGCGCGTTGGCCCGGACGGGCTGGAAAAGTACGACGAAGAACACCAGCGCCAGGCGCCGGGTTGTCCCTGATGCCGTGCGTTTCGTCGGAGCAGGCAACCAAGTGACCGCTATGTGGTCCTCTAGAGGATATGTAATGAAAGCGCTACTGGCCTCGATGGCTCTGGCGACACTGGCAGGATGCTCGCTGATTCAGCCTGCACCTCCCGCCCCGGCGGACAACTGGACCCGCTGGGTCTGTGACACTCAGGCCGAAGTGCTGTGGCGCTTCGCTGATGCACAGCGGGATCAGGTTGACGTACGCCTCGGCGGCGGTGACCAGGTCTATCGGCTCAAGGCCGAGCCGGGCGCCTCTGGCGCGCTGTACAGCGATGGCGTGCTGGCCTTCCACACCAAGGGCGACGAAGGCCTGGTGTACTGGGTGGCAACCAACGATCTGATTGGGCGGGGCTGCAAGGCACCGTGACTGGCCGGGCCGCACAGGCGGCCCACACTACTTGAACAGCAACCGCCCCTGCGGCAGGCTTGCACGAAACAAACGACGCTTGTCGGGAGAGAGATACACAATGGCACTCATTAGCATGCGCCAGATGCTGGACCACGCCGCCGAGTTCGGTTACGGCGTTCCAGCTTTCAACGTCAACAACCTCGAGCAGATGCGCGCCATCATGGAAGCGGCCGACAAGACCGACTCCCCGGTGATCGTCCAGGCTTCGGCCGGCGCCCGCAAATACGCCGGTGCCCCATTCCTGCGCCACCTGATCCTGGCTGCCATCGAAGAATTCCCGCACATCCCGGTGTGCATGCACCAGGACCACGGCACCAGCCCAGACGTGTGCCAACGTTCCATCCAGCTGGGTTTCAGCTCGGTAATGATGGACGGCTCGCTGGGTGAAGACGGCAAGACGCCGACCGACTACGAGTACAACGTCCGCGTCACCCAGCAGACCGTCGCCATGGCCCACGCCTGCGGCGTTTCGGTAGAAGGCGAGCTGGGCTGCCTGGGCTCCCTGGAAACCGGCATGGCCGGTGAAGAAGACGGCATCGGCGCCGAGGGTGTGCTGGACCACAGCCAGATGCTGACCGATCCGGAAGAAGCCGCTGACTTCGTCAAGAAGACCCAGGTCGACGCCCTGGCCATCGCCATCGGCACCAGCCACGGTGCCTACAAGTTCACCAAGCCACCGACCGGTGACGTGCTGGCAATCGACCGCATCAAGGAAATCCACAAGCGCATCCCTAACACCCACCTGGTGATGCACGGTTCTTCCTCGGTCCCGCAAGAGTGGCTGGCGATCATCAACCAGTACGGCGGCGACATCAAGGAAACCTACGGCGTACCGGTCGAAGAGATCGTTGAAGGTATCAAGCACGGCGTGCGCAAGGTCAACATCGACACCGACCTGCGCCTGGCGTCCACCGGTGCCATGCGCCGCCTGATGGCACAGAACCCGAGCGAGTTCGACCCACGCAAGTTCTTCGGTGAAACCGTGAAAGCCATGCGCGACGTGTGCATCGCCCGTTACGAAGCGTTCGGCACTGCCGGCAACGCCTCGAAGATCAAGCCGATCTCGCTGGAAGGCATGTTCCAGCGCTACCTGAAGGGTGAATTGGCTGCCAAGGTCAACTGATCCACCAGCGTCAAAGAAAAACCCGCAGCGATGCGGGTTTTTCATGTGTCGAAAATGCTGCACGGCGACCGTTAGTCGGCTACCGTGAAACTAATCAATTGATAGCGATCTGATTGCATTGCTTGTCGCAACTGCAGGTCTAGAGTATCAGCTGGATCCAATAGCAAGTCGAAGTCTGTCAAACAAGAGAAGCAGCATGGATGGCGCTTACCCCGAACCACTGGATGGCAAATCGGTTCTCCTGGTGGTAGACGATTACCCGGAAAACCTGATCAGTATGCGCGCCTTGCTGGCGCGCAACGATTGGCAAGTGTTGACTGCAAGCTCGGGGATGGAAGCCCTGGGGACGTTGCTGGAACACGAAGTCGATCTGGTACTGCTCGATGTGCAGATGCCGGAAATGGACGGCTTCGAGGTCGCCCGCCTGATGCGCGGCAGCCAGCGAACCCGGCTGACCCCGATTATCTTCCTCACTGCCAACGAGCAGTCCGATGCCGCCGTGCTCAAGGGCTACGCCAGTGGCGCGGTGGATTACCTGTTCAAACCGTTCGATCCACAGATTCTCAAGCCCAAGGTGCAGGCGCAGCTGGACCAGCAGCGCAGCCGGCGCATGCTGCAGCAGCTGACCCGCGAGCTGGAGACTGCCCGGGCGTTCAACGCCTCGATCCTGGAAAATGCCGCCGAAGGCATCCTGGTGGTCGACGCCGAGGGTGTCATCAGCTTTGCCAACCCGGCGATCTCGCGCTTGATGCACAGCTCGGTGGAGCACTTGCAGGGTGCCCATCTGCTCGATCTGCTGCAATTGGCCAATGCCACCTTGTGGAGCGAGTCGGAGTTCCGCAACGCCTACCTCGCACGGCAAATCGTGCGGGTCCATGATGCCCATCTGCGCACCCCCGGTGGCCAGCTGGTCCCCGTTGCGCTGTCATGCGCGCCGCTACCGGCGGAGCAGCAGGCCATGGTGGTCACGGTGCTGGACATGTCGGTGGAGCGTAACCTGCATCAGCAACTCGAATACCAAGCGGTGACCGACCCGCTGACCGGGCTGCTCAACCGTCGCGGTTTCTACCAGGCCGCCGAAGGCGCGTTGCTGCGCGGCGAGCGTTCGAACAAGGCCCAGGCCCTGATGTACATGGACCTCGATGGCTTCAAGCGGATCAACGATTCGCTGGGCCACGAAGCGGGTGACCGGGTGCTGCTCTGGGTGGCCGAGCAGATCAAGGAATGCCTGGGCAGCGAGGCGCTGCTGGCACGTTTGGGCGGCGACGAGTTCACCGCATTGTTCGACGGCCTGCCGTACCCGGAGCAGGCCGGGCGCTATGCCGAAAAACTGCTCGAGAGGGTGTCGATCCAGCAGCAGGTGGACGGCATCGACATCTGCCTGGGCGTCAGCATCGGCATCGCCACCTTCCCTGACTGCGGGGGTAATGTCGAAGGCCTGCTGCGCGCGGCCGACACGGCGATGTATGCAGCCAAGCAGGCAGGTCGCCAGCAATACCGCTTCTATGATCAGGAGCTCAATGGTCGCGCCCGCTCGCGGTTGATGCTTGAAGACAGCGTGCGCAATGCCATCGAGGTACAGGATTTCAGCCTGGTGTATCAACCGCAGGTGGCCTTTGCCGATGGCAAGCTCCGGGGCTTCGAGGCGCTGCTGCGCTGGCAGCACCCAAGTGTTGGCGATGTGCCGCCCGGGCTGTTCATACCCTTGCTGGAAGAGGCTCGGCTGATCAACCGCCTGGCCAGCTGGATCTACCGCCAGGGGGCTGCTCAGCGCCAGGCCTGGTGCCAGCGTTTCGACCCGGAGCTGGTGTTGGGTATCAGTTTGAGTCGCGCTCAATTCTCCATGCCCAGCCTGGTCGATGAACTGCAGCGGGTGATACAGGATTATCAGCTCGACCCGTCGCAACTGGAGGTCGAGGTCGCCGAGACCTCGCTGATGTACAACATCGACGCGGCGATCAAGCAGATTCACCGCCTGCGGGAACTGGGCGTTCGCGTGGCGCTGGACGATTTCGGCGCGGGCGACTGTTCGTTGCGCATGTTGCGCGACCTGCCCATCGACACCTTGAAGCTGGACCGCCATCTGGTGGCACGTCTGCCAGATTCGGCACCGGATGCCGCATTGGTGCGAAGTGTCATCGTCCTGTGTGCAGACTACGGCATCACCGTGATCGCAGAAGGGGTCGAAACGCAGGCCCAGGCTGCGTGGCTGAAGGCAAACGGTTGCGCCTACGTCCAGGGTTTTCTGGTCGCGCACCCGATGACAGCGGCCGATGCCACTGGCTTCCCGGTGATTTTCCCCTGGCTGCTGCCGTGATTGGCTAGAATCGGCATTCGTTACGCCGAATGCGATGCCATGACCGTATTACGCTATTTGCAAGCCTACCCACCGCACCTGCAGGAGCAGGTGCGGCAGATGATCGACAGCGACCGCCTGGGCGAATACTTGCAGCGCCGCTACCCGGGCCGCCATGACGTACAGAGCGACAAGGCGCTGTACGGCTATGCCCAGGACTTGCGCCAGCAATACCTGCGCAGTGCGCCAAACCTGGACAAGGTGCTGTTCGACAACCGCCTGGACCTGACCCATCGGGCCCTGGGGCTCAATACCGCGGTTTCGCGGGTGCAGGGCGGCAAGCTGAAGGCAAAGAAGGAAATCCGCATTGCCTCGCTGTTCAAGGAGGCAGCGCCCGAGTTCCTGCGCATGATCGTGGTGCACGAACTGGCGCACTTGCGCGAGCGCGATCACAACAAGGCGTTCTACCAGCTCTGCCAGCACATGGAGCCGGCCTACCACCAACTGGAATTCGACCTGCGCGTCTACCTGACCTACCGGGAGTTGCCAGGCAACCTGTAAGGATCACGCAGCATGGATGTAAGCAAGACCAAGAGCAGTTTCTACCGCCGCCTGTACGTGGCCTGGCTGATCGATAGCCAGACCGCCACCAGCGTGCCGGCGTTGATGGAGGCCACCGGTATGCCGCGGCGCACGGCACAGGACACCATCGCCGCACTCGCCGACCTGGACATCGTCTGCGAGTTCGAGCAGCAGGAAGGCGCACGCAACCATGCCGGGCATTACCGCATCCATGACTGGGGGGCGATCGACAAGCAGTGGATCATCCGGCACCTGCGGCAGATCAAGGCAGTACTGGGGTATCCATGACCTTGCGCATGCCGATATGCGGGATGTCATCCTCGAGGTACTGCTCCCCCACCACGGCAAAACCGTGCTGGGCATAGAACCGTTGCAGGTGTGCCTGCGCCGACAGATACACCGGTGTCCCGTGCCAGCAATGCCCGGCTGCTTCCAGCCCTTTCATCAGCAGCGGATGGCCGAGTTTCAGCGCGCGTGCCTCGGGCGAGGTCACCACCCTGCCGATGACCACATCGCCGCCCTGCGACTGCGGATCGAGCAGGCGCAGGTAGGCCACCAGCTTGTCATCCTGCCAGCCCATGAGGTGCAGGGTGTCGCCCGTCAGGTCCTGGCCATCGACTTCCTGGTAGGCGCAGCGTTGCTCGACCACGAACACGGCGGTCCGCAGTTGCAGGATGGCATAGAGCTCATGCGTGTCGAGGTCGGAGTGGTGCTTGCAAAGCCAGTGGATGGACATGGTGTCAACTCCTCGAAATGGATGGCCGATCATCGCAAATTTCCCCGGCTCGGCCAAAATAGAGGCTAAATGACATCATTGGCCGCTGCCCGAATGGCAGCCTTTGTGTATTCTCATCTGCGCGTCGCCTTCCTCAGCGTGTGTCTTCCACTGCAAAAAGGACTTCTGCATGCGGCCACTGCTTCGCACGTTGGGCTTGCTGGGCCTGTTCCTGGCAGCACCTGTATCCGGCCAGGACAGATTGCGTCTGGTGGCTGACACCTGGCCCCCGTTCACCGACAGCGCCATGCCAGGCGGCGGCCTGGCGACCAGCCTGGTCACAACCGCGCTGACCCGCGCGGGGTACGCCAGCAGTTATGAGGAAGTGCCTTGGGCGCGAGCGTTGATGGGCGTTGGCGAGGGGCGCTACGACGTGCTGATCAACGCTTGGTACAACGACGCGCGCCAGCAGATCGGGCAGTTTTCCGAGGGCTACCTGAACAACCGCATTCGCCTGCTCAAGCGCAAGGGCGACACGTTCCGTTATAAAAGTCAGGGCGACCTTTATCCCTACAGCATCGCGGTGGTGCGTGACTACGCCTATTCACCCGCTTTCGATGGCGATACCCGCTTGCGCAAGGTGGCGGTGCGCAACTTCTCCACCGCGGTGCGCATGCTGGCAGCCGGCAGGGTGAACCTGGCCGTGGAAGACGAATATGTGGCGCGCTACAACCTGCAACGCGAGCCGCAGGACGTGCGCGATGGCGTGACATTGGTAGAGCCGCCGCTGGCGGAGAATACCCTGCATATTCTGGTGAGCCTGAAACACCCCGACCACCAGCAGATCGTCGAACGCTTCGAGCAGGCCATCGCAGGGATGAAGGCCGATGGCAGCTATGCGCGGCTGCTACGCCAGCATGGCTTCTGACCTTACCCCGCTCAAGCCGCCTGTGCTTCTTTGATGAGATGGGCGGCCAAGGTCCGCAGCGGCGCCAGCTGCCGGCAGATCAACGCCAGCTGTGTCTGCACCAACCGCTGGTGCTCATCCAGTTCTTCCGGCATTTGCTCCAGGGCGGCGGCCAGCGATTCTTCGGCATCACTGTGTATCGCTACCGGCAGCCGCGCAGCCAGGCCATTGGCAATCTCGTCCAGACTGTTGGCCAGACTCTGCGCGGCACCATCGATCAACTGCTCCTGCACCTCTGCCGGCAAGGCCGTGTCGCGGTGCGCACCCAACCCTGACAGGTAGCTGAGCAAGGTGTGCGACAGCACCAGGAAGCGGAAGCCGACATCGGCCTCCTTACGGAAATGCCCCGGTTCCATGAGCATGTTGGCCAGGGTGGTCGACAGCGCCGCATCGGCGTTGTGGGCGTTGCGTCGGGCCAGGCGGTAGGCGAGATCGTCGCGCTTGCCATAGGCGTACTGCTGCATGATCTGGCGCAGGTACACGCTGGCACAGGCCAGGGTGTTGGCCAGCGCCTTGTTCAGGCGGCGGCCCTGCCAGTCGGGCAGGAACAGGAACACCGCAAGAATGGCAATCAGGCTACCGACCAAGGTATCGAACAGGCGTGGCAGGAACAGGCCGTAGCCGTCGCCGATCTGGTTGAAGCAGAACAGCACCATCAGCGTGATCGCTGCGGTGGCCAAGGTGTAGCGGGTGGTGCGGTTGACGAAGAACACTACGCCGGCAGCCACGGCGAACAGCGACTGGATGACCGGGTTGGGGAACAGGTCGAACAGCGCCCAGCCGACAGTCAGGCCGATCGCGGTGCCGAAGATCCGTTGCACCAGCTTGCGCCGGGTGGCGCCATAGTTGGGCTGACAGACGAACAGCGTGGTGAGGATGATCCAGTAGCCCTGGGTCGGGTGGATCAAGTGCACCATGCCGTAACCGATCGACAGTGCCAGCGGCAGGCGCAGGGCATGACGGAACAGCAGTGAGGTCGGTGTCAGCTGGGTGCGCAAGCGTGTCCATACGTCCTTCAGGTTGCGTGGTGAGCGGTCGAGCAGGCTGCTGTCACTGGCATCGGCCAGGCTGTCGGGGTTGCTGGCAGCGCTGAGCAAGCGGTCGAGGGTCGCCAGGTTGGCAGCCAGGGCGCGCAGCGAACGCAGCAGGCCGCGCCAGGCCGGGTTGCTCTGGATACGCAGGTGTTCAAGCGAGGCGTTGAGGTCTTCCAGGGCCTCGGCGAATCCGCTGGCCAATACGAATGGCTGGCGCAGGCGGATCGAGCGCGCCAGTTCCTGGCAGGAGGCCCCCTGTTTACGCAGCAGGCGCTGACAGCGGAACATCACATCACTGTGGAAGAACGCTTCGGTCAGAGCGTTGTAAGGGTAGTGCGAAGCGCTGACCCGTTCATGGATGTCCTGGGCCAGGAAATACAGCTTGAGGTAGCGGCTGACCTTGGAGTTCGGCTGGCTGTTGCCGACCCTGTGCAGGATGATTTCCTTGGCCGCGTTGAGCGCCGCGACCACTTTGCCATTCTGCCGGGCCAGTTCCAGGCGCTGGGCCTCGACATCAAGGTTACGGATCGGCTCGAACAGGCTGGCCTTGAGCTTCAGGTAGCTGCCTAGCTCGAAGAACAGCTTGGCCAGGCTCTGCTGCACCGGCTGGTTGGAAAACAGCGCCTGCCACAGCACCGAAAGCAGGCCGTACCAGGCGGCGCCTGCTACCAGCAGCATCGGCTCGTGCCAGAAGTCGCTGACCTGGCCGCCACGCTGGTCCACGCCGATCATGGTGTATACCGAGGTGATCAGCGTCGCCGAAGCAATCGCGCCATAGCGTTCGCCCAACGCGCCGAGCATGGTCAGGCCGAACGCTGCCAGCGCCAGCGCGCCGACGAAAATCCACGGGTAGGGGAACAGCAACTCGACTGCCAGCGCGGCGATGGCAAAGCAGGGAAGGGTCACGGCCAGGGCGCTGAGGCGGCCTTGCCAACTGTCGTCGGTCTCGGCCAGGGCGCTGGCGATGATGCCGAGGAACAGTGGAATCAGCAGTGCCATCTCGTTCTGGTACCAGCACAGGGCCAGGCTGCCGGTGAGGGCGATGGTGACCCGGATGCTGTAGCTGAACTTGTCTTGGCCCCACAGGCGACGCAGTGACTGACTGAACGAACTCGATGACATGATGGCCTGCTAGGCAGTGATCGAATGAATGCATTGCAGCACGGCCAGCAAGAAGCGTTCCGTGCTGCTGAATGGATTCTACTCTACACGAACTGCGCAGCGGCGTTGGCGGATGCCCAGGCCCACTGGAAATTGAAACCACCCAGATGGCCGGTAACGTCGAGCACCTCGCCGATGAAATACAGGCCGGGGCTTTTCAGCGATTCCATGGTCTTGGATGACACTTCGCGGGTGTCGACCCCGCCGAGGGTCACCTCCGCCGTGCGGTAGCCTTCGGTGCCGGCCGGCACCACTTGCCAGTTCGCCAGTTTTTCGGCGATCTGCGCCAGTTCCCCAGGGGTGTACTGCTTCATGGGGCGGGACTCGAACCATTGCTCGGCCAGCAGGTTGGCCAGCTTGCGGGTGAACACCTCGCCCAGTACGGTCTTCAGTTCGGCGTTGGCACGCTCGGCCTGCATCTGCTGCAGCCAGGCCAGCGCATCGCGATCGGGCAGCAGGTTGATTTCCACGGTGTCGCCGGCTTCCCAGAACGACGAGATCTGCAGGATCGCCGGGCCGCTGAGGCCGCGATGGGTGAATAGCAGGTTTTCGCGGAAGCTGGTGCCGTTGCAACTGGCAGTGCAGTCCAGCGAAGTGCCCGACAATTCGGTGCACAGTGCCTTCAGTTGGGGCTCGGTGATGGTGAACGGCACCAGGCCGGCGCGGGTCGGCAGCAAGGTGTGGCCGAACTGGCGGGCCACCTGGTAACCGAAGCCGGTGGCGCCCAGGGTCGGGATCGACAGGCCGCCAGTGGCGATCACCAGCGACTGGCAGGCGAACTGCCCACCGCTGGTCTGCAGCAGGTAGCCGGTTTCGGTCTTCTCGATGTGTTCGATGCTGGTGTGCATGCGGATTTCGGCGCCCGCGTCGTCGCACTCGGCCAGCAGCATGTCGAGGATGTCGCTGGCCTTGTTGTCGCAGAACAGCTGGCCGAGCTTCTTCTCGTGGTACGGCACGCCATGCTTGCTCACCAGCTCGATGAAGTCCCACTGGGTGTAGCGGGCCAGGGCCGACTTACAGAAGTGCGCGTTCTGCGAGAGGAAGTTGGCCGGCTCGGTGTACAGGTTGGTGAAATTGCAGCGCCCGCCGCCTGACATGAGGATCTTCTTGCCGGGTTTGTTGGCGTGGTCGAGCAGCAACACCCGGCGCCCGCGGCGGGCGCTGAGCTGGGCGCACATCAGGCCGGCGGCGCCGGCGCCGAGGATGATCACGTCGGTGGAGTGCACGGTGTTACCTCTTCAGAATTGCCGGGGCTGCTTTGCAGCCCTCTCGCGACACAAGGCCGCTCCTACAGGAAAATGCGATCCCCTGTAGGAGCGGCCTTGTGTCGCGAAAGGGCCGCAAAGCGGCCCCAAAAATAGGTCAGACGATACGGACTTTCAGGGACCGGCCCTTGATCTTGCCGCTGTTCAGGCGCTGCATGGCCTGCTTGGCCAGCGCCCGCTCGACAGCCACGAATGCCTGGAAATCGAAAATGGCGATCTTGCCCACCTGCTTGCCCGGGATCCCGGCATCACCGGTCAGCGCACCCAGAATGTCGCCCGGACGCAGCTTGTCCTTGCGCCCGGCTGCGATGCACAGCGTGCTCATCAGCGGCAGCAGCGGCGCGCCGCCCTGGTTCTTGAGGCTGTCCAACTGGTCCCAGCGCAGCGGGCTCTTCTGCAGGTCTTCGATGGCCTGGGCGCGGTGGCCTTCGGCTGGTGCTACCAGGCTGACCGCGACGCCTTTCTCGCCAGCGCGGCCGGTACGGCCGACGCGGTGCACATGGATCTCGGCATCGCGGGCCAGTTCGACGTTGATGACCATGTCCAGGCCGTCGATATCCAGGCCACGGGCCGCCACGTCAGTGGCCACCAGCACCGAGCTGCTGCGGTTGGCGAACATGGTGAGCACCTGGTCGCGGTCACGCTGCTCCAGGTCGCCGTGCAGGGCCTGGGCGACGATACCCTTGGCGGTCAGGTGGGCTACCACGTCCTCGCACTGCTGCTTGGTGAAGCAGAACGCCACGCACGACTGCGGGCGGTAGTGGCCAAGCACGCGAGTGACGGCTTCCAGACGTTGCTGCGGGTCGATCTCGATGAAACGCTGCTCGATCTGGTTGTCGGCGTGCAGGCTTTCGACCTTGACCTGCTGCGGTTTGCGCATGAAGTCGGCGGCCAGTTGCTCGATGCCGGCCGGGTAAGTGGCCGAGAACAGCAGGGTCTGGCGACGCGACGGGGTCTTGCCGATGATGCTGGCGATGGCGTCGAAGAAGCCCATGTCGAGCATGCGGTCGGCTTCGTCCAGCACCAGCGTGTTCAGGCCGTCGAGCACCAGGGTGCCTTTGTCCAGATGCTGCTGGATGCGCCCCGGGGTGCCGACGATGATGTGCGCACCGTGCTCCAGCGAGGCGATCTGCGGGCCCAGCGACACGCCACCGCAAAGGGTGAGGATCTTGATGTTGTCCTCGGCGCGGGCCAGGCGGCGCAGCTCTTTGGCGACCTGGTCGGCCAGCTCGCGGGTCGGGCACAGCACCAGCGCCTGGCAGCCGAAGTAGCGCGGGTTGATCGGGTTGAGCAGGCCGATGCCGAAGGCGGCGGTCTTGCCACTGCCGGTCTTGGCCTGGGCGATCAGGTCCTGGCCGCGCAGGATGACAGGCAGGCTCTGGGCCTGGATCGGCGTCATCGAGGCATAGCCGAGGGCGTCCAGGTTGGCCAGCATGGCGGTGGACAGCGGCAAGGTGGCAAAGGCGGTGGATTCGGTGGTCACGAGGCGGGCCTGCGGTGCGAAGCGAAAAATGCCGCACAGTTTACCAGCCTCGTGGCCATTCGCCCTACGATTCCATGTGTTGTTCCGGACGACGGGCACGCCTTCCGTCCGTCGGCGACAGTTGCAGGAAGATCGCCGCCGCCAGCATGGCCATCACGCCGATGGTGACGAAGGTCAGCTGGAACGCGCCTAGCGTGGTTTCCACGCCGTCGGCGCTGCCCGCTGCGGTGAAGCCGCCGAGCAGGGCGCCGGCGCAGGCCACGCCGAGGCTCAGCGACAACTGCGCGACTACCGACAGCAGGCTGTTGCCACTGCTGGCGCTGGCGTCGTCGAGGTCGATCAGGGTCACTGTGTTCATGGCCGTGAACTGCATCGAGTTGACGGCGCCGAGCAGGGCCAACTGCACCAGCAGCAGCGCATACGGCGTCTGCTCGTCGACCAGGCCCAGGCTGGCCAGCAGGATGCCCAGCAGCAAGGTATTGCCGGTCAGCACGATGCGATAGCCCAGCCGCTCTATCAGCGAGCGGGCGACCGACTTGGCGAGCATCGCCGAGGCGGCCAGCGGAATCATGCTCATGCCGGCCTGGGCCGGCGAATAGCCCAGCGCCACCTGCAGCAGCAACGGCACCAGAAACGGCAGGGCCCCGCTGCCCAGGCGTGCGAACAGATTGCCCAGGATGCCGATGGCGAACGTGCGCACGCGGAACAGGCTGGGTGAGAACAGCGGTTCCGGGTCGCGCCCGGCGCGCAGCCAATAGGCCGCCAGGCAGGCCATGCCAGCGAACAGCAGCAACATCACCCGCAGGTGTGGCAGGTGCAGCTCGCCCAGGCCTTCCATGGCGATGGTGATCAGCACCATCGCCGCGCCGAACAGGATGAAGCCGGGGCCGTCGAAGCGGGTGCGCTCGGCCCCGCGCAGGTCGGGTATGAACTTCCACACGGCGTAGCAGCCCAGCACACCGACTGGCAGGTTGAGCAGGAAGATCCAGTGCCAGCTGAGAATTTCCACCAGCCAGCCGCCCAGGGTCGGGCCCAGCAGCGGGCCGAGCAGGCCGGGGATGGTGATGAAGCTCATGATCCGCACCAGCTCGGTTCGCGGGTAGGCGCGCAGCACCACCAGGCGCCCGACGGGGAGCATCAGCGCGCCGCCCAGGCCCTGCACGATGCGGGCGAAGATCAGGAAGCCGAGGCTGTTGGCCGTGGCGCACAATAGCGAGCCGAAGCTGAACAGCATGATGGCGCTGAAGAAGATGCGCTTGGTGCCGAAGCGGTCGGCGATCCAGCCGGAGGCGGGGATCAGCAGGGCCACGGTGAGCATGTAGGCGATGATCACGCCCTGCATGCGCAGGGGGTCTTCAGCCAGCGAGCGGGCCATGGCCGGCAGGGCGGTGTTGAGGATGGTGCCGTCCAGGGATTGCATGAAGAAGGCGATGGCCACCACCCAGGGCAGCCAGCGGGCGGTGGTCGGGTCCAGCGGGGTGCGTTCGGGCATGGCTTCCTCTTCCGTCAGTGCCGGCCCTTTCGCGGGCATGCCCGCTCCCACAGGTACCGCATCACATCTGTGGGAGCGGGCGTGCCCGCGAAGAGGCCGGCAAGGCAAATCACAATGTCAAGGTCAGCCCTTTGACCAGCGCCCCCGGCAAATGACTCGACCCGGTACTGCGCTGCCCATAGGTGCTGGTCGACAGGATCATCTCGCGCTCCTGGGTCAGGTCCTCCAATTGGCCACCCAGCAAACTGTACAGGCTGTCATCGAAGCGCATGGTGCTCACCGGCCCCTGAATCTCGCCGTTCTCCACCCAGAAAGTGGCGAAACGGGTCAGCCCGGTCATGCGTGCCGCCGGCAGGTCAGAGTAGTTCAGGTACCACAGGTTGCTGATGTACAGCCCGGTACCGAGCCGCTCCAGAATCTGCTCGCGGGGCAAGCCACCGGGCGCCAGGCTCAGGGAGCACGGCGACTCGTAGCTGTCGGCACCATTGGCCCGCAACTCGAACTCCGCTGCGCTGCGGGCGCTGACCAGCCGCTGCATCGCGTGACCCTGCTGGATCAACGGTACATCCAGCCGCGGTGAACCCTCGTCGCTGAATGCCGGGCTCAGTGAGCCGCTGACCTGCTCGCTGAAATTCACCAGCGGGTGCAGTTGCGCATCGCCGTTGTACAAGCGCTGCAGGGCGCTGTTACCAGTGGCCAGGGCCTGCGCGGAGAAACCGCCCCAGCAGAGCATACCGGCAATTTCGTCCATGGCCGCAGGTGCCAGGTAAGCGCGGTAGCTGCCGGGCTTGAGGGTAATTGCTCGGCGGCCGAGGAAGCCCAGCTGTTGCCGAGCGAGGCGCAGGCGGGCGGTGAAGTCGTCGGCGTTCCACAACTGGCCGGCATAGTTGGCCTTCACCGCCTCGCCGTTTTCGTGGAACAGGCTCCAGTCGAAGTTGAAGCTGTTGGCCTGATGCCAGCCAATGGCCCCGAACGAGCTGGCGAAGCCCCGGAAGATCGGGCCGGCGGCGTAGATGCCGACCAGGTCAAGGTCACCTGCCTCACGTTCGAGCAGGGCCAGCACTTCGTTCAGTTCGGGCAACGGCTGTTGCTGCTGGCTGTCGTTGTGCCACGCGCTTTCGTCCAGGCTCAGGTATGGGTCGAGCGTCAGCATCGGTAGCGTCTGGCGCAACTGCTCCAGCGCTGCGATCAGGCGTTGCCGGTCAAGCTGCGGGTCGCCGCTCAGGGTCACTTGCTGTTCCGCCTGGCGGCCATCGCGGATCAAGCGCAGTTGCGCGCTGGCCTGGCTCACTTCGCCGGCCTGGCGCACCTTGGCATGGTTGAAACGCACGAACTGCGACTGTTCTGCACTGTAGCCGAGGGTGAATTGCTCGTCGGCTTGCAGGGCGTGGCGCACATCCGCGAGCAGGGCTTCGAAAACCGGTTTCATCAGGCGTCTCCTCCGAATACATCGATCTGGCGGAACACGCAGGCGGGTGAGGCATGCCCGACCCGTACCACCTGGTTGGGTTCGCCCTTGCCACAGTTGGGCGTACCGAGGACCTGAAAGGTGCTGCGGTCGCCGACCGCCGCGAGGTTGCGCCAGAACTGTGCGGAGATGCCGCGGTAGTTAGGGTTCTTGACGATGCCCTTGAGCTCGCCATCCTCGATCAGCTGGCCCCATTCGCAGCCGAACTGGAACTTGTTGCGCGCATCGTCGATGGACCAGGAGCGGTTGGTGCGCATCAGGATGCCGTGCTCGATGCCCTGGATCAGCTGGTCGAGGGACTGGTCGCCCGGTTCGATATTGAGGTTGGCCATGCGGTCGATCGGTGCGCGGTTCCAGCCGCAGGCACGGCTGTTGGCAACCCCATCCAGGCCTGAGCGGAACTGCGACAGGGCGCCCCCCAACGGGCGCAGCAGCAGGCCATCGCGGATCAGGAACTGCTTGCTGGCAGCGGTCCCGTCATCATCGAAGCTGTAGCTGGCCAGTTCTTCGCCGATGGTCGGGTCGAAGGTCACGTTAAGCAGGCAGGAGCCGTATTGCAGGTGGCCGAAATCGCTGGCTTTGACGAAACTGGTGCCAGCGTAATTGCGCTCGTCACCGAGGATGCGGTCCATCTCCAGCGGGTGGCCGATGGACTCGTGAATCTGCAGCATCATCTGGTCGGGCATCAGCAGCAGGTCGCGTGCGCCGCTGGGGGTGTTCGGTGCCAGCAGCAGTTGCAGTGCTTGGTCGGCGACCTGGCGGGCAGCGCCAATCAGGCCGCAGCGCTCGACGATTTCGAAGCCGCCTTGCTGGCCGAAGGTGTCGCGGCCCAGGCTGCGGCTTTGGCTGTCCTGGCCGTCGCTGGCGGTGACGCTCAGGCCCGGGAACAGAAAACGCTGGGCATGGCGCAGCTCGGCGCCGGCCGAGTTCAGGTAGGTCTGCTCGACCAGGCTCAGGCCCAGGCTGGCCTGCCAGTCCACCAGGCGGCTGTCGTTGGGCACGCTGGCCGATTCGGCGGCGAGCAGGCCCAGGCAGTCGCCCAGGCTGGGTACCGGCTGGTCGAAGTTGGGTGAGATGTGGTCGTGGCGAGCGCTGGTCACCGGCTGCTCGCGCAGGTCGAGCAGGCTGAACGGGGCGATTTGTCGGGCCAGTGCCTCGGCCTGATCCAGTGCCCGTTGCAGGCCGGCCTGTGACAGGTCGGCGGTGGCTGCATAGGCTTCCACGCCATTGACCCGCACCGTGAGCATGGCGCCCTCGTCGTGGCTGAAGACGGGCGGCTCAGCAACATTGCGGCGAACCGAAAGCGCCTGGTGCGACTGCTTCACATGGCGCAGGGAAAACAACTCGGCCGTACTGCGCAGCGCAGCAAAGCGCTGGCGCAGCAGGGCGCTGGAATCGAACATCTGGAAGCCTCCGTTTTCACGGTGGCTCCCCCTAGAACCACCCGTCTTGCATGGTGAGGCAGGTGTCGTCGCGTGCCTCGAGCAATGCCAGGTCATTATGGCAGGCGGGGATTTCCCAGGTCAGGAAATAACGCGCGGCCTGCAGCTTGCCCTGGTAGAAGTCGCGGTCGGCGGCGTTGCCGTTGAGCAGTCCAAGTTCGGCATGGATGGCCTGTTCCAGCCAGCGCCAGCCGATCACGCAGTGGCCGAAAACCTTGAGGTACAGGGCGGAATTGGCCAATGCGCCAGCGACCTTGCCCTGGGCCAGATCGCCAAGCAGCGCCAGGGTTACCGATTGCAGCCGGTTGACCAGTTGCTCCAGCGACTGGCGCAGGGTGTCCAGGCCTGGATGATGGCTGGCGCGTTCGGCAGTGGTGGCGATCAGGCGGATCAGTTGCTTGAGGCCTGCACCGTTGTTCTGTGCCAGCTTGCGGCCCAGCAGGTCGAGCGACTGGATGCCCTCGGTGCCTTCGTGGATCGGGTTCAGGCGGTTGTCACGGTAGTACTGCTCCACCGGATACTCGCGGGTGTAGCCGTGGCCGCCGAGAATCTGGATCGCCAGTTCGTTGGCCTTGAGGCAGAAGGCCGAGGGCCAGGACTTGACGATCGGGGTCAGCAGGTCGAGCAACTCCTGGGCCTGCTTGCGGGTGCTTTCGTCGCTGGCGGTGTGGGTATCATCGAAGAGTCGTGCGGCATACAGGCCCAGGTCGAAGGCGCCCTCCACGTAGGCTTTCTGCGCCAACAGCATGCGCTTCACATCGGTGTGCTCGATGATCGGCACCGCCGGGCTCTGCGGATCCTTGTTGTCCACCAGGCGGCCCTGCGGCCGCTGGCGAGCGTACTCCAGGGAGTAGAGGTAGCCGGCGTAGCCGAGCATCACCGCGCCCATGCCGACGCCGATGCGCGCCTCGTTCATCATCTGGAACATGCACGCCAGGCCCTGGTGCGGCTGGCCGACCAGGTAGCCGACGCACTGGCCGTTGTCGCCGAAGTTCAGCGCGGTGGACGTGGTGCCGCGCCAGCCCATCTTGTGGAACAGCCCGGCCAGCAGCACGTCGTTGCGCGGGCCACGGCTACCGTCCTGGTTGACCAGGTACTTGGGCACGATGAACAGAGAAATGCCTTTAACGCCGGGCGGTGCGTCCGGCAGCTTGGCCAGCACCATGTGCACGATGTTTTCCGATAGCTCGTGGTCGCCGCCAGAGATGAAGATCTTGTTGCCCTTGAGCCGGTAAGTGCCATCGCCAGCGGGTTCGGCGCGGGTGCGGATATCGGCCAGCGACGAACCGGCATGGGGCTCGGTCAGCGCCATGGTGCCGAAGTAGCGGCCTTCGATCATCGGCTGCAGGTACAGACGCTTCTGTTCCTCGGTGCCGAAGCTCTCGATCAGGTTGGCTGCGCCCATGGTCAGGAAAGGGTAGGCCGTGGTGCCGGCGTTGGCCGCCTGGAAGTGGGCGAAACAGGCCTGTGAGACCAGGCTGGGCAGTTGCATGCCGCCGACGTCGAAATCGCGGTTGGCGTTGAGGAAGCCGGCTTCGAGAAAGGCGTCGACGGCGGGCTTCACTTCAGGGATCAGTTCGGCGCGGCCGTCCACGTAGCGCGGCTCGTTTTCGTCGGCCTTGCGGTTGTGCGGGGCGAAGTACTTTTCGGCGATGGTGCGCGCGGTAGTGAGCGCCGCATCGAAGGTTTCGCGGCTGTGATCGGCAAAGCGCGGGCGCTGGGTCAGGGCTTCGGCGTCGAGGACTTCGTAGAGTTCGAAGGCCAGGTTGCGGGGGCTGAGCAGGGTCTCGGGCATGGTCGCGTTCCTGAGGCGGGGTGCTGCGAGTCTGGCGGAATAATGAAGTGAAGGGCAGGTTTATAAGCATGGGTGATGATGAGTAAGTCATCTAGGTGGCAGAAGCACCCACCAGCCCTTCACAAATAGGGATATGCCTACACGCTTTAAGGAAAGCTCCTGCAACCATAGCACTGAAAAAAGAGGTAGATGTTGTTCTTTGCTAGGAAGGAAGCCCTGTGGATAGAATTTGTCAGTCGCGCGATGTTTGGAAAGAAGAAATTAGCAGGATTGAAGATCCCTTCTTTGCCCAGTTCGTAGTCCGAGACTTACTGCAGAGAAATACTCAGCTGCGGGGGCTGAGCGAATTTCTTGGAGATTGTAGTTTGCCTGTGGGGCGAGCATTGCTCGGCGATGAAATAGAGCGCGCTTCGAAATTGGTGGGTGAGGGGAGATGGTTTCTTGTTCGCGAGGAGGTACGCTATCCCATTGACGTGGCGTGTTATCCCTCGTTGAAGTGGGCGCAATCAAAAACTGACTGTCAACTGCATGAAAGTAGATATGCGGAGGCTGCGGGGCCTGGTAAATGGAGCACTTTTAGTATTGATGCAGATCGACTCTGGTCCAGTGTAGCCTTCGCGGCAAATTTCTTATCTTCACGGGGTGACGAAGGGCGTCTTTTTGCAAGCGAGGGTAAAGACTATGCCAATACCAGGCGCGTTGTGAGTCAGAGGTGGGTGCCGTTAAAAGCTAGTGAATGTGATTTCGCCAGGTTGTCGGCAGTGCACCGCTATGGGACTGTGCGGAGAACAACGCAGTACTTTGTCGAGGCTAGTGATGATTGGGCGATAAGTGGCCAGTCTTGGCATTGGCGCCCTGTGGTGGCTAACGAGGTATATGAGTTTCGGGAAGGTGCATATTGACTGAGTCAAAGGCTAGGCTGCAGCAAATTTTATACTTGGTTTGGGCTGGCATGGATGCGTTTTACATCTGTTTGTATTCTCTGCGGAGCGCCGCCCGTGGAGGTGTGCCGTTCTGGTCGGATTTTAAAAGTGGCCTTGATGTTATGCGTATCTGGGAGGGGCCGGAAGCGCTGATATGGACCGGTCTGGTTTTGCAGGGCTCGGTAGCTGTCTCGTGCATCGGTTTTTATGCACGGAAAAAGTGGGTTGTCTATTTGGCGATGATGCAGTTGCCATTTAGATATTTCTTTATTGTTCCGTCAATTTCGGCAATCTTGGTTCTGCCGATGATCACGGCTGAAGTCAATAATTGGGTGTGGGGGGGATTGCTGTTATCTTCAGAGGTCATCAAAGGTTGGAGTCTATGGTGGTTGTGTCGTCAGGTTAGGCCGTTGAAGTGTCAACTTAAGCGCTAATGGGGGTATGGGAGGGTG
>NZ_BCBG01000106.1:0-130449 GCF_001320485.1 Pseudomonas sp. NBRC 111130 | reverse complement strand
ATCTCATAGGCGCTGAAAGAACCAAGGCATGCACCTGTCAGCCTTGATACTCCCTCAAGACATGCACCCATGAAAAAAGGAGAGCCGAAGCTCTCCTTATTCATCAACAACTCATGGCCTCAGCCAATGGTCATCAGGCTGGCGTTACCACCCGCCGCCGCCGTATTCACACTCACCGCACGCTCGATCACCAGGCGTTCCAGGGCAATCTGGTGGTCGCCGCTGGACAGCCCGTGCACACCGACGATCGCCCCGGCGCGCTTGGCCACCTGCTGGCATACGCCGCGCAGCTGGTCCGAGTCGCCATGGTGGATCACAGCGTCGAACGCCACTTCATCCTTGCTCCAGTCCGCCACCAGCTTGACCTTGGCCTGCAGTTCTCGCGGCAGGCGGCCGCGCAGGGTCTTGCCTGGCTCGCTGTCAGCCCACACTGCCGAGCTGCCCACTGCCAGCACGGCAGCGAACTGTGCCAGCAGGTCGGCCTCGTTGTCCGCCAGGCACAGCACGTGCTCGCGCGGCAGGATGGTATAGGTGTTGCGCTCACCGGTCGGGCCTGGCAGCAAGCGGGCGATGCCGCTCTGCGACTGGCCGGCGAACTGGCTGCACAGGGCGGCCAGGTCGGCGTGCTGGTTGCTCTCGGCCCAGGCCTTGAGCGCGTGCAGCGGCTTGATCAGCTGGTCGTGCAGGGTACGGTCCGGCTGGCCTTCGCCATCCTGCTGCTGGAAGTGGCGGCCAATGGCGTCGGCCGGGCGGGTCGACAGCAGGCGGTACAGGTACAGTGGGCCGCCGGCTTTCGGGCCGGTGCCGGACAGGCCTTCACCACCGAACGGCTGCACACCGACCACGGCGCCAACGATGTTGCGGTTGACGTACATGTTGCCGGCGTTGGCAGTCTCCACCACCTTGGCGATGGTCTCGTCGATGCGGGTGTGCACGCCAAGGGTCAGGCCATACCCGGACGCGTTGATCTGCTCGATCAGCTGGTCCAGGTTGCGGCGGTTGTAGCGCACCACGTGCAGCACCGGGCCAAAGATTTCACGTTTCAGTTCGTCGAAACTGTCCAGTTCGATCAGGGTTGGCATGACGAAGGTGCCACGCTTGATCTCGGCCGCGTCGGCGATTGCGACTTGGTAGACCGTGCGGCCTTTCTCGCGCATGCCCTGGATATGCTTCTCGATACCGGCCTTGGCTTCTGCGTCGATCACCGGGCCGATGTCCACGGCCAGGCGGTCCGGGCAGCCCAGGCGGCTTTCGGCCATGGCGCCCTTGAGCATCTCGATCACGCGGTCGGCGGAGTCTTCCTGCAGGCAAAGTACGCGCAGTGCCGAGCAGCGCTGGCCGGCGCTATCGAAGGCCGAGGACACCACGTCGATCACCACCTGCTCGGTCAGTGCCGAGGAGTCGACGATCATGGCGTTCTGGCCGCCGGTTTCGGCGATCAGCGGGATCGGCCTGCCCTGGTTGTCCAGGCGGCCAGCGACATTACGCTGGAGCAGGCGGGCAACTTCGGTGGAGCCGGTGAACATCACGCCCTTGACGCGCTCGTCACCGACCAGGCCGGCACCGACGGTTTCGCCGCGGCCTGGCAGCAGTTGCAGCACCCCTTCCGGAATACCGGCCTCCAGCAGCAGGCGCACGGCCTGAGCGGCGATCAGTGGGGTCTGTTCGGCAGGTTTGGCCAGTACCGGGTTGCCGGCCGCCAGGGCGGCGGCAACCTGGCCGGTGAAGATCGCCAGCGGGAAGTTCCACGGGCTGATGCACACCACCGGGCCCAGCGGGCGGTGGGCGTCGTTGCTGAAGTCGTTGCGTGCCTGCACCGCGTAGTAGCGCAGGAAGTCCACGGCTTCGCGCACTTCGGCGATGGCGTTGGCAAAGGTCTTGCCAGCCTCGCGGATGAGCAGGCCCATCAACGGCTGGATCTCTGCTTCCATCAGGTCTGCGGTGCGCTCAAGGATCGCGGCACGCTCGGCAGGTGGGGTGGCTTGCCAGATAGGGGCAGCGTTCAGCGCGCACTGAATGGCATTGTCGACATCGGCAACGGTGGCTTCCTGCACGTGACCGACCACGTCGCGATGATCGGCCGGGTTCAGAACCGGCACGGCAGCGGCTTCGCTGGCGGTGCAGGCCAGCATCGGCGTGGCTTTCCAATCATTGTTGGCAGTGGCCAGCATGGCGCAGGACAGCGATGCCAGGCGGTGTTCGTTGGCCATGTCGATGCCGGCCGAATTGGCGCGCTCGTTGCCATACAGTTCACGCGGCAGCGGGATGCGTGGGTGTGGCAGGCCGATGCTACCTTCCTGGGTGCCCATGCGTTCGATGCTGGCGACCGGGTCGGCGACCAGTTCCTGGATCGAAATCGAGTGGTCGGCGATGCGGTTGACGAACGAGGTGTTGGCGCCGTTTTCCAGCAGACGGCGGACCAGGTAGGCCAGCAGGGTTTCATGGGTGCCGACTGGCGCGTACACGCGGCACGGACGGTTCAGCTTGCCGTCGGCGACCTTGCCTACGACCTGTTCGTAGAGCGGCTCGCCCATGCCGTGCAGGCACTGGAACTCGTACTGACCCGGGTAATAGTTCTGGCCAGCGATGTGGTAGATGGCCGACAGCGTGTGAGCGTTGTGGGTGGCGAACTGCGGGTAGATGGCTTCCGGCACGGCCAGCAGCTTGCGGGCGCAGGCGACGTAGGACACGTCGGTGTACACCTTGCGGGTGTAGACCGGGTAGCCTTCCAGGCCTTCGACTTGGGCACGCTTGATCTCGCTGTCCCAGTAGGCGCCTTTCACCAGGCGGATCATCAGGCGGTGGCGGCTGCGCTTGGCCAGGTCGATGACATAGTCGATCACGTACGGGCAGCGCTTCTGATAGGCCTGGATGACGAAGCCGATACCGTTCCAGCCCGCCAGGGCCGGCTCGAAGCACAGGCGCTCGAGCAGGTCGAGGGACAATTCCAGGCGGTCGGCCTCTTCGGCGTCGATGTTCAGGCCGATGTCATATTGCTTGGCCAGCAGGGTCAGCGACAGCAGACGCGGGTACAGCTCTTCCATCACGCGCTCGTACTGGGCGCGGCTGTAGCGTGGGTGGAGCGCCGACAGCTTGATCGAGATGCCTGGGCCCTCATAGATGCCGCGGCCATGGGAGGCCTTGCCGATCGAGTGAATCGCCTGCTCGTAGGACGCCAGGTACTTCTGTGCATCATGCTCGGTCAGTGCGGCTTCGCCGAGCATGTCATAGGAATAACGGAAGCCTTTGGCTTCGAAGCGGCTGGCGTTGGCCAGGGCCTCTGCGATGGTTTCGCCAGTGACGAACTGCTCGCCCATCAGGCGCATGGCCATGTCGACACCCTTGCGGATCATCGGCTCGCCGCTCTTGCCGATGATGCGGGTGAGCGAGGAGGTAAGGCCGGCTTCATTATGGGTGGAGACCAGCTTGCCGGTCAGCAGCAGGCCCCAGGTCGCAGCGTTGACGAACAGCGACGGGCTATTGCCGAGGTGCGGCTGCCAGTTGCCGTTGCTGATCTTGTCGCGAATCAGGGCGTCGCGGGTACCTTTGTCAGGGATGCGCAGCAAGGCTTCGGCCAGGCACATCAGGGCGACGCCTTCCTGGGAAGACAGGGAAAACTCTTGGAGCAGGCCCTGAACGATGCCGGCACGGCCGCCAGCACTCTTCTGGTTACGTAGCTTTTCGGCGATACCCGCGGCGAGCTTGTTGGTGGCTTCGGCCAGCGGGGCGCTCAAGCGCGCCTGCTCCAGCAGCATCGGCACGACTTCCTGCTCGGGGCGGCGGTAGGCGGAGGTGATCGCCGAGCGCAGCACCGACTGCGGCAGGATGCTCTCGGCAAATTCGAGGAAGCACTGGTGGCTGTGGTCTGGCTGGACTTCGCCAGCGTCATCGGCCAGGTTGCTGGCGTGACCGTTGAGTTCGGTCAGGGTGGCGCCACCCTCGAGCTTCTCCAGGTAATTGAAGATCGCTTGCTTGATCAACCAGTGCGGCGTGCGGTCGATGGACTGCGCAGCTGCTTTGAGTCGCTCACGGGTCGGGTCATCAAGTTTGACCCCAAGGGTGGTCGTCGCCAATTTCTTATCCTCGTTATTGCCACGGGTGTGGCTTAAGCTGCGCCAAGATTAGCTGTAGGTGATTTCGGGTGCAACCAGGTGCAACCCCATTTTTCCGAGGAAAAGGTGCAACTCGTCTGGCGGAGTTTCCTACAGGCCAAAAAGAAACCATTACGGTGCGTTTTCTTATTGTAGAGACCTTTTTTGCTCCCAAAAGAAGCAAAAAATCGGATTTTTCCGAAACTGCCCGAGCGGGTGCAACTGGCAAATGAAAAATGGTTGCACCGCCTTTGCGTTGTTGCATAGCATTCGCCGCCTGGGTGCAACCGTCGTCAAGAAGGTTGCGCATGAGATAAAAACAAACGCCAGGGCACACGCATGGGCAATCCACTAACGATCACCTTCGTGATCTACATCGCGGCAATGGTGCTGATCGGTTTCGCGGCCTATCGCTCCACCAACAACCTTTCCGACTACATCCTCGGCGGTCGCAGCCTGGGGAGTGTGGTCACTGCACTCTCTGCCGGTGCTTCCGACATGAGCGGCTGGCTGCTCATGGGGCTGCCGGGCGCCATCTATTTCTCCGGCCTTTCCGAGGCCTGGATTGCCATCGGCCTGACCGTCGGTGCCTACCTGAACTGGCTGTTCGTCGCTGGCCGTCTGCGTGTGCAGACCGAGCACAACGGCGATGCGTTGACCCTGCCGGACTATTTCTCCAGCCGCTTCGAAGACCAAAGTGGCTTGCTGCGGATCATCTCGGCGATTGTGATCCTGGTGTTCTTCACTATCTATTGCGCCTCCGGCATCGTAGCCGGTGCCCGACTGTTCGAAAGCACCTTCGGCATGTCGTATGAGACCGCCCTGTGGGCCGGTGCCGCGGCGACCATCGCCTACACCTTCGTCGGTGGCTTCCTGGCGGTGAGCTGGACCGACACCGTGCAGGCCTCGCTGATGATTTTCGCGCTGATCCTCACGCCGGTGATCGTGTTGATCTCCACGGGGGGCTTCGATACCACCTTCCTGGCCATCGAAGCGCAGAACCCGGCCAACTTCGACATGCTCAAGGGCGCCACCTTCGTTGGCATCATCTCGCTGATGGGCTGGGGCCTGGGCTACTTCGGCCAGCCGCACATCCTGGCGCGCTTCATGGCCGCCGACTCGGTGAAGTCGATCGCCAACGCCCGTCGCATCTCCATGACCTGGATGATCCTGTGCCTGGCGGGTACCTGCGCCGTGGGCTTCTTCGGCATCGCCTACTTCTCGGCGCACCCTGACCTGGCGGGCCCGGTCACCGAGAACCATGAGCGCGTATTCATCGAGCTGGCCAAGATCCTGTTCAACCCGTGGGTCGCCGGTGTGCTACTGTCGGCCATCCTGGCGGCGGTGATGAGCACCCTGAGCTGCCAGCTGCTGGTCTGCTCCAGTGCCCTGACCGAAGACTTCTACAAGGCCTTCCTGCGCAAGAATGCTTCGCAGGGTGAGCTGGTGTGGGTCGGCCGCCTGATGGTGCTGGCCGTGGCCCTGATTGCCATTGCCATGGCGGCCAACCCGGAAAACCGCGTGCTGGGCCTGGTGGCTTACGCCTGGGCCGGCTTCGGTGCCGCTTTTGGCCCGGTAGTACTGATTTCTGTGCTGTGGAAAGGCATGACCCGTAACGGTGCGCTGGCGGGTATCGTGGTGGGTGCGTTGACGGTGATCCTGTGGAAGAACTTCGACACGCTCGGCCTGTACGAAATCATTCCAGGCTTCTTGTTCGCCAGCATTGCCATCGTTCTGGTGAGCAAGCTGGGCCGCCCGTCGCAGGCGATGGTGCAGCGCTTCGAAACCGCTGATGCGGCGTATCACGCCGACAAGTAATTCCCGTTGATTCGGCGGCACCTGCTTTGTGGGTGCCGCCGATCAGCAGTCAGGCCTGACTCCGCCTGCAAGGCAAGGTAAACTTGCCAGCCCCGCAGGAGTTGCCATGAACTATCGTCACGCCTTCCATGCCGGCAACCATGCCGACGTCCTCAAACATATCGTGCTGACCCGCCTGATCGCCCTGATGTCGCGCAAGGAGCAGCCGTTCGCCTACATCGACACCCATGCCGGCCTCGGTCTGTACGACTTGCGAGGCGATCAGGCCACCCGTACCGGCGAGTACCTGGAAGGCGTCGCCCGCCTGTGGAACCGGGATGACCTGCCGGCCATGGCCGCCGACTACCTGCGCATCATCAAGCGTCTGAATACCGACGGTGAGCTGCGCTACTACCCGGGTTCACCCGAGCTGGCCCGTCGCCTGATGCGCCAGCAGGATCGTGCTCTGCTCAATGAGAAGCATCCGGAAGACGGGCCGCTGCTCAAAGAGAACATGAAGAAAGACCCGCGAGTGGCCGTGCACCTGGGTGAAGGCTGGCATGTCCCGCGTGCCCTGCTGCCCGTGCAGGAGAAGCGCGCCATCATGCTGATCGACCCGCCGTTCGAGCAGGCAGACGAACTCAAGCGCTGCACCACCTCGATGAAGGAAGCGATCGGTCGCATGCGCCAGACCGTCGTGGCCATCTGGTATCCGATCAAGGACCAGCGCTCGCTGACCCGCTTCTACCAGGACCTAACCAGCACCGGCGCGCCAAAGCTGCTGCGGGTCGAGCTGTATGTGCATCATCAGGACAGTCCGCAGGGCCTCAACGGCTCGGGCCTGGCCATCGCCAACCCGCCTTGGGGGCTGGAAGAAGAACTGCGCGAATTGCTGCCGTGGCTGGCCAAGGAGCTGGCGCAGACGGCAGGCAGCTTCCGCATGGACTGGCTGATCGCCGAGTAACCAGGCGCTACAAGTCCCTTGTGGGAGCGGGCTCGTCGAGGCGTCGAACCGCCGCGAACACCGGCAAGGCCGGTGCCATGCACCGCGGCGCCTGCTTCGTGGCCAAGCCCGCTGCCACAGGTTAATGCAGTGTCTCCCTCATTGTTTGCGTTATAATCTCGCCCTTTAGCCGCCAGCCGCCCATGAGGCCGCTGGCGCATCTCTACCGAATGAAGAGGCTAATCCCTTGGCATTGACGATTCTTGGCCTGTCCGGCGCCCTTAGCCATGACCCTTCCGCGGCCCTGTACATTGACGGCAAGCTGGTTGCCGCCGCCGAAGAAGAGCGCTTCGTGCGTGACAAGCATGCGAAGAACCGCATGCCCTACGAGTCGGCGAAATTCTGCCTGGAACAAGCCGGCATCAAGCCGTCCGACGTTGACGTGGTGGCCATTCCGTTCGCCCCGATCAGCCTGTTCGGCAAGGCCCGCTGGCACTACGCCAAGCGCTACTGGTACGCCCCGGACCGTGCCCTCGACGCCATCCTGATGGGCAACCGCCGCTACAAGCGCTACCGCAAGAAGATCGTCTGGTGCCTGGAGCAGCTTGGCTTCGACCCGAAAAAGGTCAAGATCGAACCGGTCGAGCACCACCTGGCTCACGCCTCCAGTGCCTACCATTGCTCGGGCTTCAAGGAAAAGACCGCGATCCTCGGCATCGACGGCAAGGGTGAGTACGCCACCACCTTCTTCGGCTACGGCGAAAACGGCAAGATCCACAAGATCAAGGAGTTCTTCGATCCGGACTCGCTGGGTGGCCTGTATGGCGCGATCACCGAATTCCTCGGTTTCGAAATGCTCGACGGTGAATTCAAGGTCATGGGCATGGCGCCGTACGGCGACGCCAGCAAGTACGATTTCTCCCGCCTGGCCAGCTTCGAGAACGGCGAACTGGTGATCAATACCGAGTACGCCAACGTCATCGGCCTGCGCCGCTATAAAGAGAAGGGCAAGGGCTTCTACTTCTCGCCGAAGCTGATCGAATGGCTGGGGCCCAAGCGTGAAGGCGATATCGCCGACGAACCGTACATCCACTACGCGGCCAGCATGCAGGCGTTGTTCGAAAAGATCGCCCTGCAGATGATCGACCACTACCTGGGCGACACCCTGCGTGAAACCGGCAAGCTGGCCTTCGCCGGCGGCTGCGCGCTGAACGTCAAGCTCAACCAGAAGATCATTGCCCGTTCCGACGTCAAGGAACTGTTCGTCCAGCCGGCTTCCGGTGACGCGGGTACTGCTGTCGGTGCTGCTGCCTACGTTTCTCACGCCCGTGGCGTGCCGGTCGAGAAGATGGAGCACGTCTACCTCGGCCCTTCCTACTCCAACGAAGACGTGATCGCCGCCTGCGCCCGTCACCCGAACGCGCCGAAATGGCGCAAACTCGACGACATGCCGCAGCGTATCGCCAAGATCATGGTCGAGGGCAATCCGGTGGCCTGGTTCCAGGGCCGCATGGAGTTCGGCCCGCGTGCCCTGGGTGGTCGTTCGATCATCGGTTGCCCGAGCGTGCCGGGCGTGGCCGACCGCATCAACGAGCAGATCAAGTTCCGCGAACGCTGGAGACCTTTCTGCCCGTCGATGCTCGACACCGTCGCCCCGCAAATGATCAAGGTCGACCACCCGGCGCCGTTCATGACCTTCACCTTCGAAGTGGCTGAAGAGTGGAAGACCCGTGTGCCGGAAGTGGTCCACGAGGACGGCACCTCGCGTGCCCAGGTGCTCAAGCGTGAATACAATCCGCGCTACTACGACATGATGAAGGCGCTGGAAGACCTGACCGGCAACGGTGTTTCGCTGAACACCTCGCTGAACCGCCGTGGCGAGCCGATGATCTGCTCGCCGACCGACGCGCTGAACATGTTCTTCGGTTCGGACCTGCAGTACCTGATCATGGAAGACATCCTGGTCGTGAAGGACGGCGCTGCCGCCTATGACCAGCCGCTCTGAAGCGCGGGTCCTGCAGTTCTGCCATGGCTATGACGGGCCGTTCCTCGATTGTGCCCGTCAGTACGCCAGCCTGTTCCAGGGCAGCGGCTACAAGGTCACCACCGTGTTCCTCACCGGCGCCGCCGACCCGCAGGTTGCGGCTGGCTGCGCGTCGGACGAGGTGCTGTTTCTCGAATTCAGCTCCAAGGCCGTGCGTGGCCTGAAGCTCAGTGCAATACGCGCCCTGCGGCGTATCGCGGCCGAACGCAATTTCAGCTTCTGCATCGCTCACCGTTTCAAGCCGATCTATGTCGCGCTGCTGGCGACCGGCTTGCCGGTGATCGGTGTGCACCACGCGTTCGGCGATTATGAGCGCAAGGGCCGGCGTCTGTTCGCCAACCTGTTCAGCAAGCGCCTGAGCTTGCTGGGCGTGTCGGATGCGGTGCGTGACGACATGCGCCGTTGCTTGCCGCAGTGGCCGGCCGAACGTATCCAGACCTTATACAACCGTATCGATATCGACGCCCTGCAGGCCGCCCTGGTATGTCGTGCCGAGGCGCGCCAGGCATTGGGCCTGCATGCCCAGGCATGGGTGGTCGGCAATGTCGGTCGTCTGCACCCGGACAAGGATCAGGCGACTTTGCTGCGTGGCTTTGCCGAGGCGCTGCCGGGCCTGCCGGCCGGTGCTCGCCTGGCTATTCTTGGCAAGGGCCGCCTGGAGGCCAAGCTCAAGGCACAGGCTGCCGAACTGGGGATTGCCGCGCAGGTTGACTTCCTTGGTCAGGTGCCGGATGCCCGTCGCTATTTCCAGGCCTTCGACGTGTTTGCGCTGAGCTCCGACCATGAGCCGTTCGGCATGGTCCTGCTCGAAGCCATGGTCGCTGGCGTACCAGTATTGGCAACGGCCTGCGGCGGTGCGCGCGAAGTCGTGGAAGGTGTTGGTGTACTGTTCCCACTGGCCGACGCCGGGCAACTGGCGCAGGGCCTCAAGCACATGGCCGCGCTGGATGAACAGCAGCGTGAAACCTGCGCTGCGCACATGATGCGGCGGCTGCATGAGCGGTTTTCCGATCAGGCCGTGCGCGAGGCGTTCTGGCAGTTGCCACAGGTTCGTGCGCTGGCGGGGAAGGCGTGATGCTCAATCATATCCGGGCCTTCCGCGAGCGCGGGTGGCAGGCCATCGATGCACCTGCCTACGCCGAGGCGTGGGCGCGATTCGGTGGCAGCGTCGCGACGCACCCATTGGTGGTCGAGCAGTTGGCGGATCTGGCTCAGATCCCGGTGCGTTACCTGGGCTGGTACCAGGCAGATGAATTGAAAGCTGCCATCCCGACCTGGGGGCGGCACCTGGCGTTGTCCAAGGACGTGCTCAAGCGTGCCGGCAAGAAGGCCCTGTTCGATCTTGGCAATGCCGAGATCATCCTGCCGGCGGCGGCTGATGCCGGCGCGCCGTTGCGCCATGGCGCACGCTACCTGTCCGAACTGAACCAGGGCCGTTTCAGCGGCCTCAAGGTGCAGAAAGAGCAGCTGGCCATGGCCCGCCCCCATGAAGACCTGTCGAAGAAGTTCCGCTACAACCAGCGCCGCGAATTGCGCCTGCTGGAAGAAGCGGGCGGGGTGGTGCGAGCGATCAGCGACTTCAGCGCGCAGCAGATCGCAGCCATGTACTGCGAGCTGTTCCTGCGCCGCTGGGGCTTCCCGGCCACCGGTGCCGAGCGCATGGCCGAAGTGCTGGAGCGCCTGCGCGAGCTGCTGATCGGCTCGGTGCTGATGCTCGACGACAAACCCATTGCCATCCAGCTGGTGTATCGCGTTGAAGCGCCTGAGTGGATCAGCGTCGAATACATCAACGGTGGTGTCGATCCCGAAACCAAGGCTTTCAGCCCCGGTAGCGTGCTGAGCTTCCTCAACACCCAGGCGGCCTGGGAAGATGCCAATGCGCGCAACAAGCCCCTGCGCTTCTCGTTCGGCCGAGCCGACCGGGAGTACAAGGATCGGTGGTGCAACCCTGTGCCGGTATTCCAGTCGTGAGCCGCAAGCAGCAGTTGCTCAAGCGCCATCGGCGCAACAAACGCCTGGGCTTGCTGGCCAGTCTGGTTGTGCTGCTGGCGCTGGGTATCGTCACGTGGTGGTGGCTGCCGCTGTTGCTGCTGCCTTTGCTCTGGGGCGCGCACGAAGCCTGGTTCGCCGACCACCTGTTCTATGCGCCTGGCGAAGATTACGCCTACCGCTTCGGCGAGCTGAGCCAGGAAGCGCCGGTCGTGCTGCGCGACGGGCTGCTCAAGGTGGACGCGACGTTGCAGGGTGACGAAACCCTGATGCTTGAAGTGCGGGTGAAGAGTGGTTGGCTGGGGCGCTTCCTCGATCCACGGGTCGAGTTGTACGGCAGCGAATGCATGGATCGGCAAACCTTCGAGCGTGGTGTCGATGGGTTGCGTTTCCTCAACCTCACCGGGCTGGCGGCCCCGCTGCAGGCGGGCACGCTGCGTCTGCGTGGGCGCTTTTGCCAGTTGCAGGGGGAACCACGCCTGTGGATAACCCCCGGCGTCGAGTTGCAGCGCCGCCGCGTGATGGTCATCGCGCCGCATGCCGATGATGCCGAGCTGGCGGCTTATGGCTTGTACAGCCAGGCGGACGAAACCTGGGTGGTGACCCTGACTGCAGGTGAGATCGAAGCCGAGCACTATCAGCAGATGGGCCTGGGCAAGTCGGAGGCTGCGCGCTTGAAGGGGCGCCTGCGCGCCTGGGACAGCATCGCCGTACCGCGCTGGGCCGGTGTACCCGAGTCCCGTTGCGTGCAGTTGGGGTATTTCTGCCTGCAGCTGCCCGCCATGCAAGCTGCGCCTGATCAGCCTGCTGCGTCCCGTGAAGCGGACATGGCCGATATCCGCCCGTTCCGCCAGTTCAACCCGTTCCCGCTACCGGCCGACCGCGATGGTGCGCCAACCTGGCAGAACCTGCTGGACGACCTGCGGGCCCTGCTGGAGATGGCCAGGCCTGAAGTACTGGTCATGCCCCATCCGCAACTTGACCCCCACCCCGACCATATCTGCGCCCAGGCGGCCGTCATGGAGGCCCTGCAGGGCCTCGACTGGCAGCCGCAGACGCTGCTGTGTTACGCCAACCATCTGCATGACAACGACCGCTGGCCAATGGGCGACAGTGGCGATGGCGTGGCCTTGCCGCCGCAACTGAGTGCCGAGCAGGCCTGGGCGCCATGTGCCTTGCTGCTGGATATCGCTACCCAGCGCGACAAGGCCATGGCCTTGGGCATGATGCACGACCTGCAGCCGCCTGCACCGTTCAAGCGTCGTTTGCGCCGCTTGCTGCAGCGCTGGCTGGCCGGGCGCCGGCCGTCGCCTTACGGGGAGAACGAGTTCTTCCGCAAGGCCGTGCGCCGGCATGAATTGTTCTGGCGGCGTGAGCTGTAAACCTGACCGCGAAGGCGCAGAGCGCCCAAGGAAAGCAATGAAAGTCCTATTTCTGGTACAGAAGGAACAGCGCGCGATCCTCGATCGCCTGTACGATGGCGTCGCGGCCAACTGTGAATGCGATCTGCGCTGGCTGACCAGCGAAGACCAGCGCAACCTGCGCCGTTACTTCAAGCGTGAGGTGCAGGTCGAGCGCTATGACCGTATCGTCTTCTTCCTGCGCTTCAAGCAAGAGATCCGCCAGGCGGCCTTCATCCGCACGGTGCCAAACCTGGTCATTCTCGAACACGACGCCTACCAGAACTACATCCCTTGCAAGTACACCGGCAAGTTCAGCGCGCATTACCGCAAGATGCCGTGGGCGCGCGTGATCAGCTCGGGCTACACGGTCAGCGAGCGTCTGCGTCAGGAGGGCTTCGACGCGGTGTTCGTGCCCAAGGGCTACGATGAACAACTGCTGGCCGACCAGGGCCGTGAGCGCGATATCGAACTGGCATTCGTCGGCAGCACCAACAGTGTCGCTTACAGCGGGCGCAAGGCGCTGCTGGATGAGCTGGGGCAGGTAGAAAACCTGGTAGTGACCCGTACCAAGTCGGGCGAGGATTACTGCAACACGCTCAACCGTATCCAGTACTTCGTCAGCGCCGACGTGGGCATGGGCGAGTACATGATCAAGAACTTCGAAGCCATGGCTTGCGGCTGTGTGCTGCTGGCCTACGACCAGGGCGAAGCAGAGAATCGCGCGTTAGGGTTGCAGGACATGGTCAATGTCGTGTTCTACGACAACATACCGACCTTGCAGGCAAAGTTGCGCACATTGCGCGAAAACCCTGCGCTGGCACAGCAGATTGCCGAAAATGGTCGCGAGTTGGCAGTGTCGCGTTTCAGTTTCGCGGCAGTGGGGCGCAGTATCGTCGAGCATATGCGCCCGGCGCTCAGGCCTCAGCCGCCGCTGACTGCATGGCAGCGCTTGCGCCTGAAACTCGGCTTCTGACCATCTGCCTCTGCGATGACAGCGTTGGCTATAGGTTTCATGTTGATTCCGGGCACTAACCTGTGTTGCCAGGGTCATCCAAGGGGCAGCACTGCTGTCCAGCATTTCCAGCCTATGCTGGTAAAGGGCGCTTATCCGACGTCATGTCGGGTAGGACCGGCATTGACGCTGGTCATGGGTGCCCTTGTCTGCATGGGAAATCCGATTCCTGTAATTGAGGTTGCAGTCCCACCTGGCCTGGACGGGAGAGGGGCGCTATCCCCATGAATATCGTCAATATGATGTGGGCAGGCGGTTCGCCGTACATGTCCATCCACAAGGTCCACCAGCAGGTGCTGTCGCACGCAGGGGCCGATGCTTCCATCAGTAACTGGTTGTTACTCGGAGGCGAGCTGTGTCACGGCCGCGGCCCCACCCGCGTGTGGCACATACCGCAACGTGTGCTGAAGGGAAAAAGCCTTTGGCGTCTATTGCTGCCCTGGCAGCGCCTGCGTCTGCGCAGGGCGCTGCAACAAGCCCGTGCTGACGTCATCCTGCTCGATGGCGTAGGGGTCGCACGCTTGGTGCTACCGGTTTTGCAGCAGGTCCCTGGAATACGGGTCAAAGTGCTGTTCCATGGCAGTACCCGGCTGACTGCCAGCGATGTGCGTTTGTTGAACCAGTTGCCGCCAGAGCGTCTTAGCATCGCAGCAGTCTCGCAGACTTTGGCGCGCTCGCTTGAGCAGGACATTGGTCGTCCTGTGCAGGCGCTACGCATGGCATTCGACCCGCAAGCCTTCGCCAGGCCGCTACTCAGTCGTGAACAGGCTCGCCAGGCGCTGGCATTACCCAAAGCCACCGGTCAGGTGCTCGGAGCCGTGGGCCGGCTGGTCGAAAGTAAAGGCTTCGCGATGCTCATCGAGGCATTCGCCAAGGGGGCCGCCAACCGCCCAGACATGCGCTTGGCGATTGTCGGTGATGGTCCTCTGCGCGCCAGTCTGGCGGCGCAAATTGATGCGCTGGGGCTGACCGGGCGGGTGATGTTGTGCGGCCACCATGATGATTTGCAGCAACTCTACCGGGCGTTTGACTGGCTGTTGGTGCCGTCGCGTGCCGAGGGCTTGGGCCTTGTGGTGCAAGAAGCCGTAATGGCGGATCTACCGGTGATTTGCAGCGACCTGCCAGTGTTTCGTGAGCAGTTGCGCGAAGCGGGCTTGTATCTGCCGGTTGGCGACGTTGAAGCTTGGTCCCAGGCAATCGAACGCTGCGATGCCCCCAGCGCTCAGGCCATGGCCGCTCGTCAGCGCGAGGCACTGGCGCCCGAGGCGGCATGGCAGGCGTTCTGTGACGGGGCGCAGAAGCTGCTGCGTGGTTGAAGTCAGCGCGCTAGCAGAGCCGCCTCGAAGTCGGCGAGCGGGAATTGGTCACCCAGGTTTTCCCTCTCGATGTAACGCACCATGTGTTGCACATTGCGCCTGATCATTCGTGCAGAGAGTGGCGGGCGCAGGAAGCGCATGTCTGCCACATCGATCAGGCCGAGATGTTGATCAGGCGTTACGACTACATTACCCAGGTGCAGCGAGCGGAAGTACACGCCATTGCGGTGCAGTTGGCGGATCAGTTCGATCAGCCGGGGCAGGTAGGTGGCCCAGCTGAACTCGGCGTCACGCGATAGTTGCAGCAGTGTGCGCCCTGGCAGAGGGCGATACAGCACTGCTGTTCTGCCTGGGACATCGAGCTTGTGCTGGCTGATCACTTCGAGCGTGGGGATCCCGAGTTGTCGCAGGCGAGCGGCATTGTCGACAAAGCGCTGCGAGTACGGTCGAAGCAACGCAGATGAAATTAGACGCTTCCTACGAAAAACCTTAAGGAAGTTTCCATCCCTGAGCAGGTAAACTTTGGCGCCATGGCTATCTGCCTCTAGCACCTGGGCTCCAAGTATCAGCTGATCGAAGTCGACCTGGGAGAGGCGGGAGCACTGCATGTATAAGGCCTTGTCGTCTGGCAAGCGAAAATGACTGGCAATAATGCCGAAAATAAAGCTGTTGCACCATGTCTGGTGTCATTTGCGTTACCGGGGAGTATGGATGTTGTATCAGAAGAACTGGGCCAGGGCCTGGTTGGCATTTGGGTTGATCTGGTTCCTGGCGGCCATTGCCTTGGCTCCCAGCAACAAGCTGTATCAGCAAGGCATGATCTTGTTCATGTGGCTGCCCACGTTGGTAGTGGCATGGTCGGCGAGACGTATTCTGGTTGATGCCTGGCGGCATCAGCCCGCGCTGTGGGGGGCGTTGGCGCTGTTGTTGATCTGGGGCGCGCTGAGCATGGCCTGGTCAAATAATGAACAATTCTGGCGCGAAGGCAAGCGGCTGCTTTACATTCTGGTGTTCTTGCTGGCGTTCCCGATCATAGGGCAGTTGGGGACGGACCGTATTCGCCAGTTGTTACGGATAGGGGCTGCATTGCTGGCGATTGCCGCGCTGATCTCGATTGTTAGGTTCTACGGTGTCCAGGGCATGCCGCTGGTTGATCGCCTGGAAGGTATCGGCGAGATTTCGCACCCGATCCTTGGCGCCTATGTTGTCGGCATCGCGGCTTTGCTGCTGCTGTACGATCTTCCAAGGCAGCCTGCCTTGCGCCTGGGCTGGATATTGGCGCTGGCCTGCCTGGCCGCATTTGTCGCCTTGAGCCAGAGCCGTGGCGCGGTACTGGCACTGATCATCCCTGTGATCCTGGCACCCCTGTGGTTCCGTGACAGGCACAGCCAGCTCATGGCGCTGCTCGCAGTGGTCAGCACCGGACTGGCTTTCTACGTCGCCTACGACCTCATCGCCTTGCGTGGCTCGTCCTTCCGTCCCGAAATTTTCCGCGCAACGTTGCACATGATCAGTGAGCACCCATGGGGCGGGTTGGGGCTGGGTGCTTATTACAAGGTAGAAGCCGCGGGTTTGCAGTTCGATCACACCCATAACATGTTCACCCATGTTGCGGTTGAGCTCGGGTTGCCCGGGATGCTGCTGTGGATTGCCGTGTGGCTGTTCACCCTCGGCGAGATCGTTCGAGCGCGCGGCACGATCTTTGGCAAGATTCTGCTCAGCCTCTGGATCTACTCGACCATGGCCATGCAGTTCGACGCCGCCAGCCTCACCACGACGCCCCGTGCAGAATGGTTCGTCAGCTGGCTGCCAGTTGGCCTGGTCATGCTACTGCCATGGGTACGTGCCGAAAATGACGCCTGTGGTAAAATTTCCGGTTCAACCTGAACAGCGAGCTCGATGATGGCCGAAACACCGCTACCGGCGGAGCACAGCTCCAGTCTGAAGATCTACTTCCGGCTGCTGAGCTACGTGAAACCCTATGTCGGCATTTTCCTGCTGAGCATTGTCGGTTTTGTGATCTTTGCTTCGACCCAGCCCATGCTGGCCGGGATTCTCAAGTATTTCGTCGACGGGCTGAGCAACCCGGAAGCGGTATTGTTCCCCAATGTCCCCTACCTGCGCGACCTGCAGCTGCTGCAGGCGGTTCCGCTGCTGATCATCCTGATCGCTGCGTGGCAAGGCCTGGGCTCGTTCCTGGGTAACTACTTTCTGGCCAAGGTTTCCCTGTGCCTGGTGCACGACCTGCGCGTAGAACTGTTCAACAAGCTGCTGGTGCTGCCCAATCGCTACTTCGACAACCACAACTCAGGCCACCTGATTTCGCGGATCACCTTCAACGTGACCATGGTTACCGGTGCTGCCACCGATGCGATCAAGGTGGTCATTCGTGAAGGCCTGACGGTGGTATTCCTGTTTGGCTACCTGCTGTGGATGAACTGGCACCTGACCCTGGTGATGGTCGCCATCCTGCCGGTGATCGCGGTGATGGTCAGCGTCGCCAGCAAGAAATTCCGCAAGCAGAGCAAGAAAATCCAGACTGCCATGGGCGACGTGACGCATGTCGCGTCCGAAACCATCCAGGGTTACCGCGTGGTGCGCAGCTTCGGCGGTGAAGCCTACGAGCGGCAGCGCTTCGGCAATGCCAGCCAGAGCAACACCGACAAGCAGCTGCACATGACCAAGACCGGCTCGTTGTACACGCCGCTGCTGCAGTTGGTGATCTACAGCGCCATGGCAGCATTGATGTTTCTGGTGCTGTTCCTGCGCGGTGAGTCCACCGCCGGTGACCTGGTGGCCTACATCACGGCGGCGGGACTGTTGCCCAAGCCCATTCGCCAGCTGTCGGAAGTCAGCTCGACCATCCAGAAGGGCCTGGCTGGAGCAGAGAGCATCTTCGAGCAGCTGGACGAGCAGCCGGAGATCGACACTGGCACCGTCGAGAAGGAGCGTGTGGAGGGACGGCTTGAAGTGCGTAACCTGAGCTTCACCTATCCTGGCACCGAGCGCGAGGTGTTGAGCGACATCAGCTTCGTCGCCGAGCCTGGGCAGATGATCGCGCTGGTCGGGCGTTCGGGTAGCGGCAAGTCGACGCTGGCGGCGCTGATACCGCGTTTCTATCATCATGACCAAGGGCAGATCTTGCTCGATGGCGTGGAGATCGAGAACTATCGCCTGCGCAACCTGCGTCGCCATGTGTCCCAGGTGACCCAGCACGTCACCCTGTTCAACGACACCGTGGCCAACAACATCGCCTATGGCGACCTGGCTGGCGCCCCGCGTGCCGATATCGAAGCGGCTGCCGCAGATGCCTATGCCAAGGAATTCGTCGACCGACTGCCAAAAGGCTTCGATACCGAAGTCGGTGAAAACGGCGTGCTGCTCTCCGGTGGCCAGCGTCAGCGCCTGGCGATTGCCCGGGCTCTGTTGAAGAACGCCCCGCTGCTGATCCTCGACGAAGCCACGTCGGCGCTGGATACCGAGTCCGAGCGGCATATCCAGGCCGCCCTGGACCACGTCATGGAAGGCAGGACCACGCTGGTGATCGCCCACCGCCTATCGACCATCGAGAAGGCCGATCAGATCCTGGTGATGGACCAGGGGCGCCTGGTCGAGCGCGGTACCCATTCCGAATTGCTCGCGGCCAATGGTCATTATGCCCGTCTGCATGCCATGGGCCTGGATGAGCCGGCCAAGGCCGATATCACCTGACCCGCCTTGATCGGGGCCGTATCGGCCCCGATTGTCACGGGAATTTTCCAGGGTGCATCTGGCCGTAAAGCCGTCGACTACCCTGTGCTAATATCCTGCCCCTGTTCATTATTTCCATATGGGTTGCCCATGAAGTTGTCCATGCCGCGTTTCGATCAAGCCCCGGTACTGGTGGTCGGCGATGTCATGCTCGACCGCTACTGGCATGGCGGTACTTCGCGTATCTCGCCTGAAGCGCCAGTGCCGGTGGTCAAGGTCGATCAGATCGAGGATCGCCCCGGCGGCGCGGCCAACGTTGCCTTGAACATCGCCGCCCTCGGCGCACCTGCCTCACTGATCGGTGTCACCGGCCAGGATGAGGCCGCCGACAGCCTGGCCAACAGCCTGCAGGCCGCTGGCGTGCGTTCGGTGTTCCAGCGCATCGCGCATCAGCCGACCATCGTCAAGCTGCGGGTCATGAGCCGTCACCAGCAACTGCTACGCATCGATTTCGAAGAGCCGTTCGCCACCGACCCACTGTCGCTTGGTGCGGAAGTCGACACGTTGCTCGAAGGCGTCAAGGTCCTGGTCCTGTCCGACTACGGCAAGGGTGCGCTGAAGAACCACCAGAGCCTGATCCAGGCCGCTCGAGCCAAGGGCATTCCCGTGCTGGCCGACCCCAAGGGCAAGGATTTTTCCATCTACCGAGGCGCCAGCCTGATCACTCCGAACCTCAGCGAATTCGAGACCATTGTCGGCCGCTGCGCCGATGAGGCCGAACTGGTCGCCAAAGGCCTGCAGTTGCTTCAGGACCTGGACCTTGGTGCGCTGCTGGTGACCCGTGGCGAGCATGGCATGACCCTGCTGCGCAGCGGCCAGCCGGCGCTGCACCTGCCTGCCCGCGCTCGTGAAGTGTTCGATGTGACCGGTGCCGGCGATACCGTCATCTCGACCCTGGCGGCTGCCATTGCCGCAGGTGAAGACCTGCCCCACGCGGTGGCCCTGGCCAACCTGGCTGCTGGCATCGTGGTCGGCAAGCTGGGTACCGCCGCAATCAGTGCCCCGGAACTGCGCCGGGCGATCCAGCGTGAGGAGGGCTCCGAGCGAGGCGTGTTGGGCCTGGAGCAACTGCTGCTGGCCATCGACGATGCGCGGGCGCACAAAGAGAAGATCGTCTTCACCAACGGCTGCTTCGACATTCTGCACGCCGGGCATGTCACCTACCTGGAGCAGGCGCGTGCACAGGGTGATCGCCTGATCGTCGCCGTCAACGACGATGCGTCGGTCAGCCGCCTGAAGGGGCCGGGCCGTCCGATCAACAGCGTTGACCGGCGCATGGCCGTGCTCGCCGGCCTGGGGGCGGTGGACTGGGTGATCAGCTTCCCTGAAGGCACGCCGGAAAACCTGCTGAGTCAGGTCAAGCCGGATGTGCTGGTCAAGGGCGGTGACTACGGCATCGACCAGGTGGTGGGTGCCGATATCGTCAAAGGTTATGGCGGCACCGTGAAGGTGCTGGGGCTGGTCGAAAACAGCTCGACCACGGCCATCGTCGAGAAGATCCGCAAGAACTGATTGACCATCTGGGGCCGCAAAGCGGCCCCAGATGTTACTTGTGAAGTGAAGTGCGGGCCCGCTCCAGCAGTGCTCGTGCCTTGTCGCCAAAGCGCTGCAGAGGCGAAGCCGGCGCCACCTTGCGCTCGACCAGCCCCTGCTGCTTCACCCAGTCCCTCCAGCGAATCCGCTCGTCGGCCACCACCCAGCCGTCCTGCCGGGCAAAGCTCTCGGCAAGGTACAGCCCGCGGGTACTCGCCGGCACAAGCTCATCCTTCTTGAGTGTGTAAAGCTCTGCCAACGGTTGACCATCCTGTACCGGCATCAGGTACAGATCCGGTCGCTTGCGGTTGAGCCGTGCCACCAGTTGGTCGCCTTCCAGGCGCTCATCGACATGGAACAGGCTGAGTGTCTTGGCCTCCCTTGGCACCTGCAGGCGCATATCGTAGATCAGCTGCAGTGAGGCCGTTGGCAGGTGCACATAGGCCCGCGGCCGTTCCAGCAACATCAGGTTGCCGCAGTGCACCGGGCGGGCAGCCCCTGATTCCGGCATCAGTACGAACGGCAAGGCTTCACGGTAATGCAGTGCGGCGGCGTAGGGGGCGGGCAGCCAGGTGTCGTTGAAACGCCCGCTCAGCCAGCCTTCCGGGGTTTCCAGCAGGCATTCTTCAGCGACCTCCTGAACTGCGGTGTGCAGCGGCAGGTTGAGTTCCTGAGCGGGGACATAGCCGGAAATCAGTTTAAGGACCACATCCCCGCGGTCCTGGCGGCGCTGCCTCACCAGTACCCAGTAGTCACGGTTCTGCCAGTGCAGGGTCAGGCGTACCGAAACGCCCAGGTTGGCCAGTTCGACGACGAAGCGCTGCTTGTCGGCAAGCTGGATGGCGCGCCGCCGTTGCTGGGTCTGGGCGAAGTTCAGCGGCATACCGATGCTCTGGTAGACCAGGCCTTCGGGGGTGGCTTCGACATGCAGTGGCAGTGTCTTGAAGTTGCTCGGGTTCTTGCGGATCAGCGTACGCGCCACGAGGCTCCTCCTTGCGTCGGGTCATTCTCCAGGCCCAGCTTGGCAGAGTGAAAACTCAATGCTGGCCCAGGATGCGGGCGACGGTGGCCACGTTGTGGGCCAGGTGCAACGGATTGATGGTGCCGACGATAGCACTGCTCACGCCCGGGTGGGCGAACAGTAGCTCGAAGCTGGCTTGCACCGGATCGACCCCCGGTGCAAGGCAGATGTGCCCGCTGGCCAGTGCCTTCTTTACCAGAATGGCTTTGCCGTGTTCGGCAGCGTAGTCCAGCACCGGGCGCTCTGCCTGCTCGTTGAGGTTGTAGGTGACCATGGCGCAATCGCCTTGCTCCAGTGCCTTCAAGCCACCGGCGACCGTCTTGCCGGAGAGGCCATAGCCGAGAATCTTGCCTTCCTGCTTGAGCGCGGCCAGGGTCTGGTAGACCTCTTGCTGCTCGAGGATTTCCAGATCATTGCCATCGGAGTGCACCAGCACCAGTTCGATGCGGTCAGTTTCCAGCCGGCGCAAGCTGCGCTCCACCGAGCGGCGGGTGTGGGCGGCGCTGAAGTCGAAGCTGGACTGACCCTCCTCGAACTCCTCTCCCACCTTGCTGACAATCACCCATTCATCGCGCTGGCCGCGTAGCAACGGCCCCAGGCGCTCTTCACTGCGGCCATAGGCCGGCGCAGTGTCGATCAGGTTGATACCCAGCTCGCGAGCCTGGGCCAGCAGCATTCGCGCTTCGTCATCGCCGGGGATGGTGAAGCCAGTGGGGTATTTGACGCCCTGGTCTCGGCCCAGCTTGACCGTGCCCAGGCCCAATGGCGAAACCGTGAGGCCGCTGCTGCCCAGTGGGCGGTGCAAGCCATGCAAGGTAGGCAAGGTCATGGCAGCAGTTGCTCCCAGGCTGGTAGGCCCAGCGCCGGGCGCGGCAGGCCGGAAAGGTCGGCCTGCGCTGCCGGGCGCACGCCATCGCGGTCGAGGCTGGCCAGTACGCGGTCACTGAAGTCTGGTGCCAGTGCCAGTTTGGTCGGCCAGCCCACCAGCAGGCGTTGCTGTTCGGCAAGGAAGGCGTTGTCGGGGCGGACCAGGCCGGACTGCGCCGGCTCGGCGCGATCAACGCGCAGGGTCGCCCAGCGCACCTGGCTCTGATCGACCCATGGCAGCAGGCTGGCGATTTCCTTCTGCGCTGCGGCAATCTGCGCGGCAGGCTCGCGGGCCACACCGTCGGCTTCGGCGAGATCGCCGCCGAGGTACCAGACCCACTGGCCGTCGGCGGCCGGGTGGGTGGTGACGGTTACACGCGGTTTTGGCCCACCGCCCAGGCAGTGTGCATACAGCGGCTTGAGGTTTGGCCCTTTGGCCAGGACCATGTGCAACGGCCGGGTCTGCATGGCGGGTTGCTCCAGGCCCAGCGCATGCAGCAGCTGTTCGGTGCCGGCGCCGGCGCTGAGGACGATGCGCTGGGCGCGGATTTCGCGGCCGTCGATGCGCAGGCCAGTTAGCTGTTCGCCCTCGCGCAGCGGTTCGATCCGTTCGCCAGCGAGCAGGCTGTCGCCGGCCAGTTCGGCCAGGTTCGCCAGCAGGCTCGGCACGTCGATCACCAGCTCTGCCAGGCGGTAGACCTTGCCCTTGAAGCCACGATCCTGCAGGGCCGGCGGCAATTGCTCGCCTTTTACCTGATCGACCCGGCCACGCACCGCCTTGCTGGCAAAGAAGCTGGTCAGGTTGCCGGCCAGGGTGCCAGGCGACCACAGGTAATGCGCGTCGGAAAGCAGGCGGGTGCCGGTCAGGTCCAGTTCGCCGCTGCCGTTGATCGCTTCGCGCCAGCGCCGCGGCATGTCGGCGATGGCTTCCGAGGCACCGGTCAGGGCGCCATGCAGGGCGTACTTGGTACCACCGTGGATGATGCCCTGGGACTTGATGGTCTGCTCGCCACCGAGGCTGGCGCGCTCCACCAGCACTGTCGAGTAACCCAGGCGACGCAGGCGGGCATTGAGCCAGAGGCCTGCGACCCCGGCGCCGACGATCAGTACGTCAGTGGAAATGGCGGATGGCATGGCGGTACCTCGAAGACTGGGACAGCTGGCAAGTATACAGGCTGCCTCAGTGCCCGGCAGTTTTGGAAAACAGCTGAATCACAACCACGCCGCCCACGATCATGGCCATGCCCAGCATCGCCGGTACATCCAGCTTCTGCCCATAGACCACCAGCGCCGCAACGCTGATCAGCACGATGCCAAGGCCCGACCAGATCGCGTAGGCGATACCTACCGGGATGCTGCGCACCACCAGGGTCAGCATCCAGAACGCGATCCCGTAGCCCACCACCATCAGCAGCAGCGGCAACGGCGTGCTCAGCCCCTTGACCGCCTTCATGGAGGCAGTGGCGATGACTTCGGCGCAGATGGCGATGGCGAGATAGGTATAGGCATTCATGACGGGCTCCTCCGGTAACTGGCTCGGCATTCTAGCGATTGCCCGGATGCGGTAAAGTCATTACCTATCCGAATTGGAGATAGGTTGATGGCCGAACAATGGAACCTTGAACAACTGCGCATTTTCCTGCGGGTCGCAGAGTTGCGCTCGTTTTCCGCCGTGGCCCGCGAGCAGCGCAAGGCACAGTCGGCCATCAGCAATGCGATTGCCCTGCTTGAAACCGACCTCGGTGTCACGCTGTTCGAACGCAGCAGCGGACGCCAACCCAGACTGACTGAAAACGGTACGGCGTTGCTCGAAGATGCCCGTGAGCTCTTGCGCCAGTGCGAACGCCTGGATGGTCGTGCCCTGGCATTGATGCGCGGCCAGGAGGCCTTGTTGCGGGTGGCTCAGGACGAAGCGATGCCTTACCAGCCAGTGATCGACAGCCTTGACGAACTGGCTAGCCGTTATCCTTATCTGGAGGTGCAACTGGCCAGTGGTGCCCAGGGGGATGTAGCGCGAAAGCTGGCCGAGCGACGCGCCGACCTGGGGTTGTTCTTCCACCATGAAAGCATCCCGGCAGCTTTGGAGCGCCGAGCTTTGGGCAGTGTGGAAATGGTGACGGTCTGTGCAGTTGATCATCCGCTTGCACATGAAGGGCGGGTCACTCGCCAGCAGCTGGCCCGCCACCGGCAATTGCTGATCACCCCACAGCAGAGTGGCTATCCTGGCGGCGAGGCAATCAGCCCGCAGGTCTGGCGCGCCGACAGCTTCTACGCCATGGCTGAGCTGCTGATGCGTGGCCTGGGCTGGGCGTGGCTGCCGCGGCATGTGGTGCAATACCCGACCTACCAGGCGCACATGGTCGAGCTCGACAGCGAATGGCGCCCGCCTGCACTGGTGGCGGAGCTGGCCTGGCGCCGCGATGAACCGCTGGGGCCGGCCGCGCAATGGTTGGCCGAGCGCTTTGCAGTGCACTTGCGTGCGATCGGGTAAACTCCGCGGCCATGAACAGAACACTCTATACCTTGCTGTTTCATCTGGGCCTGCCGCTGGTGGCGCTGCGCCTGTACCTGCGTGCTCGCAAGGCCCCGGCCTACGGCCAGCGCATCGGCGAGCGCTTTGCCTGTAGCCTGCCGGCCATGCGTCAGGGAGGGATCTGGGTGCATGCGGTGTCGGTCGGCGAAAGCATTGCCGCCGCACCGATGGTGCGTGCGCTGCTCAAGGCCTACCCGGACCTGCCGATCACGCTCACCTGCATGACCCCGACCGGCTCCGAGCGCATTCGCGCGATGTTCGCCGACGAGCCGCGCATCCAGCATTGCTACCTGCCTTACGACCTGCCATGGGCGGCCGGGCGATTTCTTGATCATGTGCGCCCGCGGCTGGGCATCATCATGGAAACCGAACTGTGGCCCAACCATATCCACCAATGCGCCAGGCGCGGCATTCCGGTGGCCCTGGCCAATGCCCGGCTGTCCGAGCGCTCGGCCCGTGGCTACGGGCGCTTTGCCAAGCTGACCCGGCCAATGCTGGGTGAGATGAGCCTGATCGCCGTGCAGACCGAAACCGAGGCCCAACGCTTCCGTGAGCTGGGCGCGCGGCCCGACTGCGTGCAGGTGACCGGCTCGATCAAGTTCGACCTGAAGCTCGATGAGCACTTGCAGCCCCGTGCCAAGGCACTTCGCGAACAGTGGGGCGCCGACCAGCGCCCGGTGTGGATCGCTGCCAGCACCCATGAGGGTGAGGATGCCTTGATCCTGCAGGCGCACCGGCAGCTGCTGCAGGTGCATGGTGATGCGCTGCTGATCCTGGTGCCGCGTCATCCTGAGCGGTTCGATGCCGTGCATGCCCTGTGCGCCGAGCACTTCGCCACGGTGCGCCGCGCTGCCGGCACGCCGGTGGATGCGCGAACGCAGGTGCTGCTGGGCGACACCATGGGTGAGTTGCTGTTTCTCTATGCCCTGGCCGACATCGCCTTTGTCGGCGGCAGCCTGGTGGCCACGGGCGGCCATAACCCGCTGGAGCCTGCGGCATTGGCATTGCCGGTGCTCATGGGGCCACATGTGTTCAACTTCCTTGAAATCAGCGCGATGTTGCGCGAGGCGGGGGCGTTGCAGCAGGTTGATGATGCCGACGGGCTGGCCGAGGCGGTGCGTCGCTTGATCGAGTTGCCCCAGGATGCGCAGCGCATGGGCGAGGCGGGCAGGGCGGTGATGCGGGCCAACCAGGGCGCCTTGCAGCGCTTGCTGGATGGGCTGGGCAAGCTCATCCGCTGAAAGCCAGCTTGCTCGGATCCTGTGGGAGCGGCCTTGTGTCGCGAAAGGGCCGCAAAGCGGCCCCAGGATGTCAGCGTAAAAGCACAAATTGCCGGGGCTGCTTTGCAGCCCTTTCGCGACACAAGGCCGCTCCCACAGGGCGGGTGTCTATCTCAAGGCCTGCGCTCGAAGTTTTTCGCAGCGGCTGCCGCCAGGTCCGGTGGCAGGAAGTCCTTGTCCGGGTTGTAGTCCGGTTTCAGGTACTGCTTGAGGTCCTGCAGGTCCTGCGGGCTCAAGGTCCCAGCCGCCTGTTTCAGGCTCAGGTTGTCGAGGATGTAGTCATAGCGGCTGTTGTTGTAGTCGCGTACCGAGGTGTACAGCTGGCGCTGGGCGTCGAGCACGTCGACGATGTTGCGGGTGCCGACCTGGTAGCCGATTTCGGTGGCTTCCAGGGCGCTCTGGTTGGAGATGATCGACTGCTTGCGCGCCTGCACCTGCTCCACATCGGTGTTCACCGCGCGGTGCAGGTTACGGGTGTTCTCCACCACCTGGCGGCGCAGGCTTTCCCGTTGCTGTTCGCTCTGGCTGAGGCGCTGGTAGGCCTCGCGTACCTGCGAACTGGTAAGGCCACCGCTGTAGATCGGGATGTTCAACTGCAGGCCGACGCTGGTCTGCTCCACATCACCACTGTAGCGCTGGCCGAACGGCGACGGGTTGGTGAAGCCCAGGCTATCGTTGTCGCCTTTTTCGTACTTGGCCACCGCATCGAGGGTCGGCGCATGGCCGGCTTTGCGCTGGCGCAGGGTTTCTTCGGCGGCGGCAACCGCGTAGTTGGTGGCCAGCAGGTTGAGGTTCTGGCGCCCGGCGGTTTCCACCCAGGCCTTGGCGTCGTTGGGGGTCGGCACCTTCACCGGTAGCGTGTGGACCACACCCTGGATGGAGGTGTATTCGCGGTTGGTCAGGGTGACCAGGGCCTCGAAAGCATCCTGCACTTGGCGTTCGGCAATGATCCGGTTGGCCCGGGCGGTATCGTAGCTGGCCTGGGATTGCAGCACGTCGGTCTTGTCGGACAGGCCGACGTCGAACCGTTCGTTGGACTGGTCCAACTGGCGCTTGAAGGCGGCTTCTTCAGCTTTGGTCGCCGCCAGGTTGTCCTGGGCGCGCAGCACGGAGAAGTAGTCCTGCGCAGTTTGCAGGATCAGGTTCTGCTCGGTAGCCGACAGTTGCAGCGCCGCCTGCTCGTTGACCGCTTCGGCAGCCTGCAGCTGGAACCAGCGATCCGCGCGGAAGATCGGTTGCGCGAGGGTCGCGCTCCAGGTGTTGCCACTGCGGTTGGTGGTGGCTGATGGGTGGTCGATCTTGGTGCGGGCATTCATCATCTCGGCGCCGGCCGAGAGGTTTGGCAGCAGGCCGGCACGCGCCTGCGGTACCACTTCTTTCTGAGCGCCATAATCGGCACGGGCGGCAGCAAGATCGGCGTTGTTATCTACCGCTTCCTGGTAAACGCTGACCAGATCGGTCCTTACCGTCATGGGCATGTCTGCTGCCCAGACCACTCCGTTGGACGCACAAGACACGGCTATCGCCAGTGAAAGTTTGCGCAGCATAGAGGCAATCCTTGTACGAAATTTAATTACTGAACTGTTGAGTATCGAGCGACGGGCCAGTGTAGTGCCATGCGCATCCGCCAACAATCACAGGTTGCGCCTTTCATCTGCCCTGCGTTTTACCCGCTTGGCTTTGCCGACCACTCCAGTCTAGACTGCGCATGTTCTTGTCGGGGTGCCTTGAAGCAAAGGCTGAGATCGCAGAGGTGCGGATCCCGTTGAACCTGATCAGGTTAGCGCCTGCGTAGGGAACAAGATTGCTCGCCTTCCCGGGGAGCCTCTTGTGCCAGGTCCGGGAATGTCGCAGCTGCACGCAGCTTCAGGCACCCCCATCCGGCACTGCACCCGTCCCAGGGTGCGTCCACGTCTTTCAGGTTCACCCCGACATTCCCCTGCTAGGAAGCCGTCTGGAGAGCCTGTGATGACCAAACAAGAAAAAACGATCAACCTCAGCGAATCGGCACAAGTCGATCAGCAGTCCGTGCAACCGTTCCCGCGTTCGCGCAAGGTCTACGTCGAAGGCTCGCGCCCGGACATCCGCGTGCCCATGCGCGAAATCAGCCTGGACGACACGCCCACCGACTTCGGCGGCGAAAGCAATGCGCCAGTTCTGGTCTACGACACCTCCGGCCCGTACACCGACCCCAACGTCATCATCGACGTGCGCAAGGGCCTGGCCGATGTGCGTTCGGCCTGGATCGATGCACGCGGTGACACCGAGCGCCTCGATGGCCTGAGCTCCGACTTCGGCCAGCAGCGCCTGAACGATGCGGAACTTGCCAAGCTGCGCTTCGCCCATGTGCGCAACCCGCGCCGGGCCAAGGCTGGCGCCAACGTTTCGCAGATGCATTACGCGCGCAAGGGCATCATCACCGCCGAGATGGAATACGTGGCCATCCGCGAGAACATGAAGCTGCAAGAGGCCCGCGCTGCCGGCCTGCTCAACGAGCAGCATGCCGGCCACAGCTTCGGTGCCAACATCCCGAAAGAAATCACCCCGGAATTCGTACGCCAGGAAATCGCCCGTGGCCGCGCGATCATTCCGGCCAACATCAACCACCCGGAGCTGGAGCCAATGATCATTGGCCGCAACTTCCTGGTGAAGATCAACGGCAACATCGGCAACAGTGCCCTGGGCTCCTCGATCGAGGAAGAAGTGGCCAAGCTGACCTGGGGTATCCGCTGGGGTTCGGACACTGTCATGGACCTGTCCACCGGCAAGCACATTCACGAAACCCGCGAGTGGATCATCCGCAACTCGCCGGTGCCGATCGGTACCGTGCCGATCTACCAGGCCCTGGAAAAGGTCAACGGCGTCGCCGAGGACCTGACCTGGGAGCTGTTCCGCGACACCCTGATCGAACAGGCCGAGCAGGGCGTGGACTACTTCACCATCCACGCCGGGGTGCTGCTGCGCTATGTGCCGCTGACTGCCAAGCGGGTCACCGGGATCGTAAGCCGCGGCGGCTCGATCATGGCCAAGTGGTGCCTGGCGCACCATAAAGAGAACTTCCTGTACACGCACTTCGATGAGATTTGCGAAATCATGAAGGCCTACGACGTCAGCTTCTCGCTAGGCGACGGCCTGCGCCCTGGCTCGATCGCCGACGCCAACGACGCCGCCCAGTTCGGTGAGCTGGAAACCCTTGGCGAGCTGACCAAGATCGCCTGGAAGCACGATGTGCAGTGCATGATCGAAGGCCCTGGCCACGTGCCGATGCAACTGATCAAGGAGAACATGGACAAGCAGCTGGAGTGCTGCGACGAGGCGCCGTTCTACACCCTCGGCCCGCTGACTACCGACATCGCCCCGGGTTACGACCACATCACCTCCGGCATTGGTGCGGCAATGATCGGCTGGTTCGGTTGCGCCATGCTCTGCTACGTCACGCCGAAAGAGCACCTGGGCCTGCCGAACAAGGATGACGTCAAGACCGGCATCATCACCTACAAGATCGCCGCCCATGCTGCCGACCTTGCCAAGGGTCATCCAGGCGCGCAGATTCGTGACAATGCCTTGTCCAAGGCGCGTTTCGAATTCCGCTGGGAAGACCAGTTCAACCTGGGCCTGGACCCGGACACCGCGCGAGCCTTCCACGACGAAACCCTGCCGAAGGAATCGGCCAAGGTCGCGCACTTCTGCTCGATGTGCGGGCCGAAGTTCTGCTCGATGAAGATCACCCAGGAAGTGCGTGAATACGCCGCCAAGATCGAGACCGTGGACGTGACGGTCGAGCAAGGCATGCGCGAGCAGGCCGAACGGTTCCGCCAGGAAGGCAGCCAGCTGTACCACAAAGTCTAAGACGCGGCACCTCACCCTGCGGGAGCGGGCTTGCCCGCGAAGCAAGCACCGCGGTGCATGGCACCGGCTTTGCCGGTGTTCGCGGGCGAGCCCGCTCCCACAGGGTGCTGCATGCAACTCAACATTCTTCCTGCGAACACAACAATGACATCACCCAGCCAGTTTTCCCCCGACCACCCGGTCCCCACCCACCAGCGCATCTTCGGCGCCCGCGACCTGTTCTCGCTGTGGTTCTCCCTTGGCATCGGCCTGATGGTCCTGCAGGTAGGCGCCATGCTCGCCCCTGGCCTTGGCCTGGCCGGCGCGGTCCTGGCCATTGCCCTTGGCACCGGTGTCGGTGTGCTGCTGCTCGGCGCTGCCGGGGTCATCGGCAGTGACACCGGCCTCTCAGCCATGGGCACCCTGAAGCTCAGCCTGGGTAGCCATGGCGCGCGCCTGCCAGCACTGCTCAACCTGTTGCAACTGGTGGGCTGGGGCGCATTCGAACTCATCGTCATGCGCGACGCCGCCAGCCTGCTGGGCGCGCGGGCGTTCGGCGAGGCCAGCGCCTGGAACAGCCCAATGCTGTGGACACTGTGCTTCGGTGGCCTGGCCACCCTGCTGGCGGTCAGCGGCCCGTTGGCGTTCGTGCGCAAGGTGCTGCGTGCCTGGGGTATCTGGCTGCTGCTGGGCGCGTGCCTGTGGCTGACCTGGAACCTGTTCGCCAAGGCCGACCTAGCGGCGCTGTGGAACCGCGCTGGTGATGGTTCGATGTCGCTGGCGGTGGGCTTCGACATCGCCATCGCCATGCCGTTGTCATGGTTGCCGCTGATCGCCGACTACTCGCGTTTCGCCCGTAACGGCAAGCCTGTGTTCGGCGGTACCGTTGCCGGCTACTTCATCGGCAACACCTGGCTGATGAGCCTGGGCGTGGCCTATACCCTGGCCTTTGCCGCCAGCGGCGAGGTCAATGCGCTGCTGCTGGCCCTTGCAGGTGCCGGTATGGGCATACCGCTGCTGCTGATCCTGCTGGACGAGTCGGAAAAGGCCTTTGCCGATATTCACTCGGCTGCCGTTTCCACTGGCGTGCTGTTGCCCCTGAAGGTCGAGCACCTTGCCTTGGCCATCGGCGTGCTCTGCACCCTGATCGCCTTGCTGGCGCCACTGGCCCAGTACGAAAACTTCCTGCTGTTGATCGGGTCGGTGTTTGCACCGCTGTTCGGCGTGGTACTGATGGACCACTACGTGATCCGTCGTCGTCGCTTGCCGACACAAATCGGTGGCTTGCACTGGCAGGCGCTGCTGGCCTGGGTGGTGGGTGTGGCGGCCTATCACCTGATCGCCGCCAAGGCGCCGGAGCTGGGGGCTACCCTGCCAGCACTGCTGCTGGCAGGTGGGCTGCATGGCCTGCTGAGCTTCAGCCGCGGCCGGGAAACAGCTCAGGCTTGAGCACGCCGTTGAGGCGTGGGTAGGGGATCTTCAGTTCCACGTGGCCCATGGAGTAGGGCGCAATGGCGTAGACCTCGTACTTCACCACCAGCGCGCCGTACGTCAGGGCGATGTGCGGCGACCGCTTGAAGGGCCAGGTCTTGACGAACTCGGCGTCCTTGTCCATGCCCACGCTGATCAACCAGGCCCGGTGCGACTCCTCCACGGTCTTCCAGAAGGCTTCCTCCTGGCTTGGCACCAGCATGTCCTGCAGGGTCAGCACCTTGTCCAGTTTGCGTGAGTAGTTGATGAAGCCGCGCCCCGGCATGCCGTGGGCACCGCCGCTGTCGAGGTAGCTGGACAACTCGATGATCACCAGTCCGTCATGCTGCTCGCGTACCTTGGCTTGCAGGTAGCTGCTGTTGCGTTTGTCGGCACTGGCCAGGTACTGCTGCTCGTAAGCCTGCAGAGTGCTTGGCGCGGTGCCATGCTGATTGTCTTCAGTCAGCTGCAGCAGGCGTTTTTCGACGATGGCATCGAGCTTGGGCTGGGCCGGAAAGTGGACGGTGTCGATGTTCACCAGCGGGCAGTCGCTTGCGCTGCAGCCTGGCTTGACGTGCTCCCAGGCATCACGCTTGACCTCGAGCGGGGTCCGGTAATTGGGTGCGAACAGGCTCTGGCAGGCACCCAGAGCGAGTGCCAGCACGGCCACGGAAGTCAGTTTGACAAGTGTCATGGTGATCCTTGCAGAACAGGGAAAAGTCGGCCTTTGACCGTCTGCGCGGCCTTCAGTTCGCCACTAAGCTAACAGAGTGAAGGCGGCCTGTCCCGAGTGTGCGAACGGTTGCCGGAAAGGGGTGAAACGGGCAACCGTGCAGAGTAGGATGGCGCGATGCGGTAAATGAGGTGATGAGGATTTCCATGTCAGACACGTTGAATTCGGTGCCCAGGGCGGTCGAGATCGTCGAGCGGGCCAACTGCTTCAAGGGCTTCTACAAGCTCGACAAGGTGCACCTGCGCCATGAATTGTTCGCAGGCGGCATGAGCCGAGAGATCAGCCGTGAGCTGTTCGTGCGCCACGATGCGGTCTGTGTGCTGCCTTACGACCCATTGCGCGATGAGGTGGTGCTCATCGAGCAGTTCCGTGTCGGTGCCCTGGGCAAGGTCGACAACCCATGGCTGATCGAGATGGTTGCCGGGCTGATCGACCGCGAGGAAGAACTGGAAGACGTCGCGCATCGCGAAGCCCAGGAAGAAGCCGGGTTGGCGATAGGCGCCTTGTGGCCGATTACCCGTTACTTCCCTTCGCCCGGTGGCAGTGATGAGTATGTGCACCTTTACCTCGGCCGCTGCACCAGTGAAGGCGCGGGTGGCCTGCATGGCCTGGAAGAAGAGGCCGAGGACATCCGCGTGCGCGTGTGGTCGTTCGACGATGCAATGCAGGCAGTGCGCGATGGTCAAATCTGCAACGCGGCGACCATCATCAGCCTGCAGTGGCTGGCGCTGAACAAAGATGAAGTTCGAGGTATGTGGAAGTGAACCTGTTGCGTGAGCGTTATCGGGTCGATCTGGCCGGGCTGCAAGCAGCCTGCGAGGCCAACTATGCCCGGCTCATGCGCCTGCTGCCCGATATGCGCACTACCCAGAGTTCGCGGCGCATCGGCATGACCCAGGGCGACCAGATGCTCGGCGTGCTGGTGCTCGATGTGCTGCTGGCCTGCCCCTATACCACCACCTTGCGTGTGCGCCAGGAGCACAGCCTGCCCTGGCTGCCGGTGCCGCACCTTGAAGTGCAGGTGTATCACGATGCGCGTATGGCCGAAGTGATCAGCGCCGAGCACACCCGCCGCCTGCGCAGCATTTATCCGTACCCCAACGAGGCCATGCACCAGCCGGACGAGAAGGCGCAGCTCAATCTGTTCCTCGGCGAATGGCTCAGCCATTGCCTGGCCTGTGGCCACGAACTGGCAAGTGTGCGCTGAAATGTGACCTGGGTCGGTTTCGAGTGTTTGCTCGCAACCGTTCCAGCGCCATAATTCGTGCAGAATCCGTTCGAGGAGACGGCCCTTGCCGCACCCAGACCCTAGCCCTGCGCCCGTGCATGTGGTGCAACTGACCGACGCTCACCTGTTCGCCAGCCCGGCGGGCACCTTGCTGGGCCTCAATACCCGCGACAGCCTTCAGCACGTGGTGGCCCAGGTGGGTCGCGAGCAGCCGCGTATCGACTTGCTGCTATGTACCGGCGACCTTTCACAGGATGGCAGTGTCGCGTCGTACCAAGCTTTCCGCGCGCTGACCGGCGGCTTTGCCGCACCGACCCGCTGGTTGCCGGGCAACCATGATGAAGCCGAGGTCATGGCACAGGTTGCGCCAGAGCTGGTGCAATCGGTGACGGATATAGGAAGCTGGCGCGTGGTCACGCTGAACACGGCGGTGCAGGGCGCTACCCATGGGCTGCTCGAGCAGGACCAGTTGTCGATCCTTGATGACGCCTTGGCCTCGGCCGGCGAGCGCCATTGCCTGGTGTGCTGTCACCATCAGCCGGTGGATATCGGCTGTGCCTGGATCGCCCCGATCGGTCTGCGCAATGCCGATCAGCTGCTGCGGCGCCTGCAGGGTTATCCACAGGTGAAAGTGTTGCTTTGGGGGCACATTCACCAGGAGTGGGATGAGCAGCGCGATGGCTTGCGCCTGCTGGCCACGCCTTCGACCTGCATCCAGTTTGCGGTGGGCAGCGAGGACTTCAAGGTCAGCGAAGAACAGCCTGGCTATCGCTGGTTGCGCCTGCATGCCGATGGGCGGGTGGAGACGGGGGTAGAGCGGGCCGCTGATTTTGAAGTGAAGCTCGACTTCAACAGCGCGGGTTATTGAAGACCTGGCGCCACGCCGCGGCCCCGGCTCTTTGAAGAATGTGTTGCTAAATCCCTGCCGCGGCGCCAAAGCCCGGCGAACGCGCTACACTGCGCGTCCCTGCGCCCGCTCGATCGGGTGCGAAGCCACAGATTCCGGGGTCAGCATGTCGGGTTCCATCCTCTATATCCATGGCTTCAACAGCTCGGCGCTGTCCACCAAGGCACGCCAGCTGGCGGCCGTCATGCAGCAACTGGGCCTGTCGCAGCAGCTGCGCATCCCGGAGTTGCACCACCATCCACGGCAGGCGATTGCCCAGCTCGAAGCCGCCATCGCCGAGCTCGGTGCGCCGCTGCTGGTCGGCAGTTCGCTCGGCGGCTACTATGCCACCCATCTGGCCGAGCGCCATGGGCTGAAGGCCCTGCTGGTCAACCCGGCCGTCACCCCGCACAAGCGTTTCGATGGTTATCTGGGGACCCAGCGCAACCACTACACGGGCGAGACCTGGGAGCTGACGCTGGATCATGTGCAGGCGCTGGCCGAGCTGGAAGTGCCGGCGCCGACCGACCCTGGCCGCTACCAGGTGTGGCTGCAGACCGCCGACGAAACCCTGGACTACCGCCATGCCGAACATTATTACCGGGCGTGCGCCCTGCGCATCCAGGCCGGAGGCGATCACAGCTTCCAGGGCTTTGCCGAGCAGCTGCCAGGCCTGCTGGCGTTTGCCGGTATTGCCCGGCAGCAGTATGCGGCGCTCGATTTTTCTGTATTTTGATCTTTTGCATTCACCAGACTGACGACGAGAATCCATGGCCAATCCCAGCGCTAGCGCCTATAACGCAGACGCCATCGAAGTCCTCTCCGGCCTCGACCCGGTGCGTAAACGCCCGGGCATGTACACCGACACCAGCCGGCCCAACCACCTGGCCCAGGAAGTCATCGACAACAGTGTCGACGAAGCCCTGGCCGGCCATGCCCGCTCGGTGCAGGTCATCCTCCACGCCGATCATTCGCTGGAAGTCAGCGACGATGGCCGTGGCATGCCGGTGGACATCCACCCTGAAGAAGGGGTGTCGGGCGTCGAGCTGATCCTCACCAAGCTGCACGCCGGCGGCAAGTTCTCCAACAAGAACTATCAGTTCTCCGGCGGCCTGCACGGCGTGGGGATTTCGGTGGTCAACGCCTTGTCGACCCAGGTGCGTGTGCGCGTCAAGCGCGACGGCAACGAGTACCAGATGACCTTTGCCGATGGCTTCAAGGCCAGCGAGCTGGAGGTGGTTGGCACGGTCGGCAAGCGCAACACCGGCACCAGCGTGTATTTCAGCCCGGACCCGAAGTACTTCGATTCGGCGAAGTTCTCCATCAGCCGCCTCAAGCACGTGCTCAAGGCCAAGGCCGTACTGTGCCCGGGCCTGCTGGTCAGCTTCGAGGACAAAGCCAGCGGCGAGAAGGTCGAGTGGCACTATGAAGATGGCCTGCGTTCCTACCTGGTCGATTCGGTCAGCGAGTTCCAGCGCCTGCCCGACGAGCCGTTCTGCGGCAGCCTGGCGGGTAACAAGGAGGCCGTCGACTGGGCGCTGTTGTGGCTGCCCGAAGGCGGAGACAGCGTTCAGGAAAGCTACGTCAACCTGATCCCCACCGCCCAGGGTGGTACCCACGTCAATGGCCTGCGCCAGGGCCTGCTCGATGCCATGCGCGAGTTCTGCGAGTTCCGCAACCTGTTGCCGCGTGGCGTCAAGCTGGCGCCGGAAGACGTCTGGGAACGCATCACCTTCGTCCTCTCGATGAAGATGCAGGAACCGCAGTTCTCCGGCCAGACCAAGGAGCGCCTGTCGTCCCGAGAGGCCGCAGCGTTCGTTTCGGGCGTGGTCAAGGACGCCTTCAGCCTGTGGCTCAACGCCCACCCGGAGCTGGGCATGCAGCTGGCGGAACTGGCCATCAGCAACGCCGGCCGTCGCCTCAAGGCCAGCAAGAAGGTCGAGCGCAAGCGCATCACCCAGGGCCCGGCCTTGCCAGGCAAGCTGGCCGATTGCGCCGGGCAGGACCCGATGCGTGCCGAACTGTTCCTGGTCGAGGGTGACTCCGCCGGTGGTTCGGCCAAGCAGGCGCGTGACAAGGAATACCAGGCCATCCTGCCGCTGCGTGGCAAGATCCTCAACACCTGGGAAGTGGATGGCGGCGAAGTCCTGGCCAGCCAGGAAGTGCACAACATCGCCGTAGCCATCGGTGTCGACCCGGGCGCGACCGACCTGTCGCAGCTGCGCTACGGCAAGATCTGCATCCTCGCCGACGCCGACTCCGACGGCTTGCACATCGCCACCTTGCTCTGCGCACTGTTCGTCCAGCACTTCCGTCCGCTGGTCGAGGCTGGCCACGTCTACGTCGCCATGCCGCCGCTGTACCGCATCGACCTGGGCAAGGAAATCTACTACGCCCTCGACGAAGCCGAGCGTGACGGCATTCTCGACCGCCTGGTAGCCGAGAAGAAGCGCGGCAAGCCGCAGGTCACCCGATTCAAGGGGCTGGGTGAAATGAACCCGCCGCAGCTGCGGGAAACCACCATGGACCCGAACACCCGGCGCCTGGTCCAGCTGACCCTGGATGATGTGCAGGGCACTACCGAGATCATGGACATGCTGCTGGCCAAGAAGCGCGCCGGTGACCGCAAGAACTGGCTGGAGACCAAAGGCAACCTGGCTGAGGTTCTGGTTTGATTCGTCTGCTGGTCGCGGCCTGCCTGACGCTGGTTGCCCTGCCGAGCCTGGCGGGCAACTGGCCGGAACTGAAGCTGGCCTCCGAGCACCCGATCGAGGGTATGCGCGGCGGCAACCTGTCCGGCCTTGTCGAGTGTCGGGGCGGGCTGTGGGGTGTTTCCGATCGGGATGACGACCGTATTTACCGCTTTGACCAGCAGAGCGCCGTCTGGCGCGCGCAGCCGCTGATCTTCACACCACCGCCGGTACCCGAGAGCGGCCTGCCATGGGGGCTGAAGTCGCGTAACTGGGCGGCGTCCTATGTGCGCGGTGGCGAACTGGATTACGAAGGCATCACCTGTGACCAGGCGGGCAATCTCTTCCTGGTCAGCGAGGCCCACGCAGCGGTGCTGCAGTTGCCTGCCGAGGGCGAGCCGGAGTGGCTGAAGATCGACCCGGCGATGGTCCGCCAGGCCCGGGCCAGCGGCATGCTGCTCAACTTCAATGCCTTGTTCGAGGGCCTGGCGATCAACCCGCAAGGTGACCGCCTGTGGCTGGCGGCCGAGCGCGAGCGGCGCGGCCTGGTGGCCATCGAGCGCCAGCAGTCGGTATGGACGTGCGGGCGCAGCTGCGTGTTGCTGAGCGAAGCCGGGGTCGAGATGCAGCCGCCACAAATGCCCAACCCCCGGGCGCTGTCGCGCGATTTTGCCGACCTGGCCTGGTTCGAGGGCAAGTTGTTTACCCTCGAACGCAACGCTTACCGTGTGTGCCGGCGCGACGCTACGAGCGGCAAGGTCGAGCAGTGCTGGTCATTCGCCGCCGAGGCGCTGGTACCGGAGCGCCGCTATGATCAGCCGTATGGCCTGGCTGAAGCGCTGGTGATCGACGCCAAGGGTGCCTGGATCGGCCTGGACAACAACAACGGTGACCGTGCCGACGGCGAAAGCCGGCCGATCGTCTGGCGCTTCGAAGCGCCGCAGGGCGGCTGGAGCGCCAACCCATGACCGCACCACCGGGCAAGCGTGCCGGCAAGGTCCTGATGATCGTCGCCTGGGCGGCGGGGTTGTTCCTTGCCACGCGATTCTTCGGGCAATGGGAGGACCATGAGCGCAACCCGAACACCCAGGTACAGTCGTCCCATGGCGACGGTTTCATCGAGTTGCGGCTGCTGAGCAATGGCCAGGGCCACTTCGTGCTGGACGGCGCGATCAATGGCCAGGGGGTGCATTTCATGCTCGACACCGGCGCCACCGACGTGGCGATCCCGGAGTCACTGGCCAGCGACCTGGACCTGCAGCGCGGCAGCCCGGTGATGCTGAGCACTGCCAACGGCCGGACCGAAGGCTACCGCACCCGGCTGACTACCCTGCAGTTGGGTGATATCCGCCTGCAGAACGTGCGCGCCCTGGTGGTGCCGGGCCTGGACGGGCACACCGTGCTACTGGGCATGAGCGCCCTGAAACAACTTGAATTTACCCAGCGCGGCGGCACCATGCTGTTGCGCCAGAACCTGAAATGACGAGGCCCGCATGAGCGACTCACTGGAACTCAGCCTGGACGGCGTCGAACGCCGCTCGCTGGCTGACTTCACCGAACAGGCCTACCTCAACTATTCCATGTACGTGATCATGGACCGGGCCTTGCCGCACATCGGCGATGGCCTGAAGCCGGTGCAACGACGCATCGTCTATGCCATGAGCGAGTTGGGGCTCAACGCCGACGCCAAGCACAAGAAGTCTGCCCGTACCGTCGGCGACGTGCTCGGCAAGTTCCACCCCCACGGCGATTCGGCCTGCTACGAAGCCATGGTGCTGATGGCCCAGCCGTTCAGCTACCGCTACACCCTGGTCGATGGTCAAGGCAACTGGGGTGCGCCGGACGACCCGAAGTCGTTTGCCGCCATGCGTTACACCGAGGCACGCCTGTCGCGCTATTCGGAAGTGCTGCTCAGCGAAGTGGGCCAAGGCACCGTCGACTGGGTACCGAACTTCGACGGCACGCTGGAGGAGCCTGCGGTACTGCCGGCACGCCTGCCGAACATCCTGCTCAACGGTACCACCGGTATTGCCGTGGGCATGGCTACCGACGTGCCGCCACACAACCTGCGTGAAGTGGCCAGTGCCTGTGTGCGCCTGCTCGACGAGCCCAAGGCCACCATCGAGCAGCTGTGCGAACACATCCAGGGGCCGGACTACCCGACCGAAGCCGAGATCATTACGCCGCGTGCGGAAATCCAGAAGATCTATGAGAGCGGTCGTGGCTCGATCCGCATGCGCGCCGTGTACCGTGTCGAAGATGGCGACATCGTTGTCACCGCGCTGCCGCACCAGGTCTCCGGGGCCAAGGTGCTTGAGCAGATTGCCGCGCAGATGCAGGCCAAGAAGCTGCCGATGGTCGCTGACCTGCGTGACGAGTCGGACCACGAAAACCCGTGCCGTATCGTCATCATCCCGCGCTCCAACCGCGTCGATGCCGACGAACTGATGCAGCACCTGTTTGCCACCACCGACCTGGAAAGCAGCTACCGGGTCAACGTCAATATCATCGGCCTCGACGGTCGCCCGCAACTGAAGAACCTGCGGGCGCTGCTGCTGGAGTGGCTGGAATTCCGCACCAACACCGTTCGCCGCCGTCTGCAGCACCGCCTGGACAAGGTCGAGAAGCGCCTGGACCTGTTGGAAGGCTTGCTCACCGCGTTCCTCAACCTGGATGAAGTGATCCACATCATCCGCACTGAAGAGCACCCCAGGCAGGCCCTGATCGAGCGCTTCCAGCTGACCGAGATCCAGGCCGACTACATCCTCGAAACCCGCCTGCGTCAGCTGGCGCGCCTGGAAGAGATGAAGATTCGTGGCGAGCAGGACGAACTGCTCAAGGAGCAGGCCAAGCTGCTGGCCCTGCTGGGTAGCGACGCCAAGCTGCGCAAGCTGGTGCGCAGCGAACTGATCAAGGATGCCGAAACCTATGGCGACGACCGCCGCTCGCCCATCGTCGAGCGAGCTGAAGCCAAGGCCCTGTCGGAAAACGAACTGATGCCGACCGAGCCGGTCACCGTTGTGTTGTCGGAAAAGGGCTGGGTGCGCTGCGCCAAGGGCCACGACATCGACGCTACCGGCTTGTCCTACAAGGCCGGCGACGGCTTCAAGGCTGCTGCTGCGGGCCGTTCCAACCAGTTTGCCGTGCTGATCGACTCCACCGGGCGCAGTTATTCGCTGGCCGCGCATACCCTGCCATCGGCGCGAGGCCAGGGCGAACCGCTGACCGGCCGCCTGGCGCCCCCGCCCGGGGCAACGTTCGAATGCGTGCTGCTGCCAGACGATGAGGCGCTGTATGTGGTGGCCTCGGATGCCGGTTACGGCTTCGTGGTCAAGGGCGAGGACCTGCAGGCCAAGAACAAGGCTGGCAAAGGCTTGCTCAGCTTGCCCAACGGCGCCAAGGTCATGACCCCACGCCCGGTGGCCGACCGTGAACAGGACTGGCTGGCAGCGGTGACCACAGAAGGTCGCCTGTTGGTGTTCAAGGTTTCCGACCTGCCACAACTGGGCAAAGGCAAGGGCAACAAGATCATCGGTGTGCCCGGTGATCGGGTCGCCAGTCGTGAAGAATTTGTCACCGACCTGGCGGTGATTGGCGAGGGTTCGACCCTTGTATTGCAGGCCGGCAAGCGTACCCTGTCTCTTAAACCAGACGACCTGGAGCACTACAAGGGCGAACGTGGCCGACGCGGCAGCAAGCTGCCCCGGGGCTTCCAGCGGGTCGACAGCCTGCAGGTGGAAGCCCCGGCATAATCCGACGAAATGTCTGGAACGGCAATTTCAGCGCCGTTTCAGGCGGAAATGCTGGAGTCGGGCCGATATTTCGCGGATGATAGTGCCCCTGCGGTGCCGGCGTGGCCGTGTGCCCGATTGAATCTCTATCAGTATCACTGCGGTTTGCCTGGTGCGACCGCCTGGATGGGTTGAATGAAACTCCTGCGCCTTCCATTTGCGCTGTTGATGACGGGTTTGCTGGGACTGGGCGGGTGCAGCATGCATCAGCCAGTTGCCCTGTACCAACTCGACAGCGGTGATCCTGGCCAGCCTTCGCAGAGTGCGGGCATGGCCGTGGTACTCGGCCCGGTGTCGATAGCCGATTACCTGCAGCGTGAAACCTTCTTGCAGCGTCAGGCCGATGGTAGCCTGAGTTCGGCGACCGACGGTCGTTGGGCGGGTAGCCTGTCGGCGGACATCGATCAGTTGCTGGTACGTCAGCTGGCATGGCGTCTGGACAGCCAGCGCGTGGTACTGGCTCCGGCCAGCGCCGGCTTCACTCCGGACGTGCAGGTGCTGCTGTCGATCACTCGCCTGGACTCGGGCAAGAACCAGCCTGCGATTCTCGATGCGCAATGGCGCCTGCTCGATCGTCGTGGCCGTGTGCGTGACAACCGTATCGTTCACCTCGAGCAGCACCATGAGGGCAGCGAGTCGTCCCAGGTTCAAGCCCAGGGGCAGTTGCTGCAGAAGCTTGCCGAGCAGTTGAGCACGGCGGTCAAGCCGCTGGCCAATCAGCCCGCGGTTGTTGAAGAAGCACCGAAGAAGCAGGCGGCGCCGGTACAGGTCAAGAAAGAACCGGAGAAGTCGAAGATCCCGATGGCTTCGCCGATTCGCACCGATATGGAAGTCTATCGGTTCTGACCGAACCGCCAGATACAAGAAAGCCCGCATACTCGCGGGCTTTTTTGTGGGTATTCGAAATGGCTGGGGCTGCTTTGCAGCCCTTTCGCGACACAAGGCCGCTCCCACAGGTTGCGCGCAGTTCTTGAGAATTGCGCTGACCTGTGGGAGCGGCCTTGTGTCGCGAAAGGGCCGCAAAGCGGCCCCCTGGATCTGAAGTCAGGCCCGGCGTTCGTGCATCCGCGCCAACTGGCGCTCCAGCATCGACGGGTAAGGCTCCATCAGGCGCTCCACACAGCATGCCCCTTCAGGGCTGGCAATCGGCCGGATGCGGGCGCGCTTGCGGATCAACTCGTCATCGCTGATCTGCCGCTCCACCAGCAGCAGGTTGCGGCTGTGCTGCGACAGCGCCAGCGCGTCCTGAGCCTTTTCGGCCATCAGCAGGTCGACCTGCTCCAGCCCTTGCAAGTCATCGCCCAGGGCCAGGCCCAGCTGCAATTGCAGGGTGATGCCGCTGTCGGCCACTTCGATCTGCAGGGCATGGCCCAGCGCGCGCAGCAACTCGCCACAACAGATGGCGTTGGTCAGGTAGTCCTCACCGCAATCGCGGCTGTGGAACAGGACCAGGGTACTGCCGTCGTTGAGTGTGTGGATGTCGCCTTCATACAGCGAGGCAGCCTGCTCCAGGCAGCCGCGATAGCGTTCCAGCAGCTCGGTCAGGCGTGTGCGCGGCAGGCGACGCAGTTGCTCTTGGGAACCCAGCTGAACGGCCAGTACGGCGGTGTTTTGCGGCTCATCGGATTCGACCATGGCAGGTTTGACAGCAGCTTGCTCCTCGTCGTCCAGCAGACCGGCGAAGGCCGCGTCGTCATCCTCATCCGCCTGGACCACGGCCTTGGCTCGCTGTGCGGGCTTGACCGGGGTCTCGTGGTGCAGGTCGTCGAACTCGTCTTCTTCCTCCTCCGGTTCCGGCTCGGGCGGAGGTGGTGGTGCCAGGCGTGCATGAAGCTGGCGAGCGATGTCGCCGATTTCGTCCTGGCGATCGATGGCCGGGGTGTAAGGGTGCGGGTCACGCAGCCACACCCGCAGTTGCAGCAGGGGCAGGGTGATGTGGCGGCCCTGGCGCAGGCTCAGGCTCAGCGCCAACGCCAGCAGGATGGCAGCGAGGATGCCCATGCTCTGCAGGCTGATCAGCATCGGCTGCTGGAACTGGCTCATGTCCAGGCTGATGCGCAGCTGACCGGCGGTCACGTCCTGGAAGGTGATCTTGGTCTGGTACAGGCCTTCGGCTTCACCCAGCAGGCTGTTGCGCGGGCGCTGGCCAGCCTCGGCGAGGATACGGTTATCCACGCTGTAGATGGCCGCATGGGCCACCAGCGGGTTCTTCACCAGGTTGCCCAGCAACACATTGAGGCTGAGGATGTCATTGGACACCAGCAGCTCGGTTGCCGAGGTGGCGGTCTGGGTGGTCAGGCTCTGGCCGAGGGCGTCGGCCTGCTCGTGCATGGCCTGCTTGAACTGCAGGCCCATCACGCAGGCATAGATCACCAGCGCCAGCGCCACCAGGAAAATGTTGGTGGTGGCGATACGCAATGCCAGGGGCACGCGACGTTGGCGCAGGGCTCGGAAGATCATTATGAAGAAGTTGTCGGTTTTGACGGGCGTGGGCCGGTTCACAGAGCGCGGCTCTTAATGGCATAAAAGTGTTGGGCAGTATAGCGAGCAGTGTTTTGTCGGCAAAGTAGAGTTGGCGCCCGACGGTCATGGAAAATCGGTAGAATGCGCATTTTTCATCGAAGTCGGAGCCAGGTTGTGCGCGAAATCGTTCTGATCAACATCACCGGTGAGGACCGCCCGGGTCTTACCGCCGCCATCACCGGCGTCCTGCTCCAGGGCGGTGTGAACATCCTCGACATCGGCCTGGCGGTCATGCACGGCACGCTGTCGTTCGGAATTCTGGTCGATATCCCGGATAACGAAGTGGCTACCAGCCTGCTGCAGAGCGTGCAGTCCAAAGCCCACGAGCTGAACCTGCAAGCGCGTTACACGCCGATCTCCGAGGCCGACTACCAGCATTGGGCCGATGCCCAGGGCGAAGCACGTCATATCGTGACTCTGCTCAGCCGCAAGATCACCCCCGAGCAGTTGCAACGCGTCAGTGCAGTCATCAGCCAGTATGGCCTGACCATCGAGCGTATCGAGCGCCTGTCGGCGCGGGTTGCCTTGAACGCTTCGAGCGAGAAGAGCAAGGCGGCGCTGGAAATTTCCGTGCGTGGCGTGCCGAGCGACGCCCAGGCATTGCGGGCTGACTTCTTCGCATTGTCCGAAGAACTGAACGTCGACATCGCGTTCCAGAAGGACGACCTGTTCCGCCGCAATCGCCGCCTGGCGGTATTCGACATGGACTCGACGCTGATCGAGGCGGAAGTCATCGACGAACTGGCCAAGGCCGCTGGTGTGGGCGAGCAGGTTGCTGCGATCACCGAACGGGCCATGCGCGGCGAGCTGGATTTCCGCGCCAGCTTCAAGGAGCGGATGGCGCTGCTCAAGGGCCTGGATGTCGGCGTACTCGACGAGATCGGTGCTTCCCTGCGCCTCACCGAAGGTGCCGAGAACCTGTTCGCCGAGCTCAAGCGCCTGGGCTACAAGACAGCAATCCTGTCCGGTGGCTTCTCGTACTTCGCCAAACAGGTGCAGGCGCGCCTGGGCATCGATTACGTGTTCGCCAACGAACTGGAAGTGGTCGATGGCAAGGTAACCGGCGTGGCGGTGGAGCCGATCGTCGATGCCCAGCGCAAGGCTGACCTGCTGCAACAACTGGCCAGTGAAGAAGGCCTGCAGCTGGAACAGACCATCGCGGTGGGTGATGGTGCCAACGACCTGCCGATGCTGTCGCTGGCCGGCCTGGGCGTAGCCTTCCGCGCCAAGCCACTGGTACGTCAGTCGGCCAAGCAGGCGATTTCCACCTTGGGGCTGGATGGCGTGCTGTACCTGCTGGGCCTGCGCGATCGCGACGGCCGCGGCTGATTCGCAGTAAAAAAAAGGCCCTGCATGTGCATGCAGGGCCTTTTTTTGTTTTCAGGGTCAAGCCTGGGCAGGACTCGCCAGCAGCTCACCCATGCGCACTGCAGAGCCTGCGCCCAAGGTCTCGGCCCACTTCACTTGCTCAGGCCCGAACAGCACGATGGCGGTCGAACCCAGTTTGAAACGGCCCAGTTCGGCGCCTTTTTCCAGGTGGATCGGTGCACGGCTGCCTTCGTCGTAACGGAAGGTCTTGAGTTCGCGCTTCGGCGGGGTGACCAGGCCAGCCCACACGGTTTCGATCGAAGCGACGATCATGGCACCCACCAGCACCACCGCCATCGGGCCGCGCTCGGTATCGAACAGGCACACCACACGCTCGTTGCGGGCGAACAGCTCAGGAACGTTTTCGGCAGTGGTCTGGTTGACCGAGAACAGGCGGCCTGGCACGTAGACCATTTCGCGAAGGGTGCCGGCCAGCGGCATGTGCACGCGGTGGTAGTCCTTCGGCGACAGGTAGATGGTGGCGAACTCGCCGCCCATGAACGGCGCGGCCAGGGCCGGGTCACCGCCAAGCAACTCGAGCGCGCTGAAGCTGTGGCCCTTGGCCTGGAAGATACGCCCGTGTTCGATCGGGCCCAGTTGGCTGACCGCACCATCGGCCGGGCAGAGGATGGCGCCCGGGGTTTCGTCGAGCGGGCGTGCACCGGGTTTCAGGGCGCGAGTGAAGAAGGCGTTGAAGTGCTCGTAGGCGGTGAGGTCTTCGACCAGTGCTTCACTCATGTTCACCTGGTAACGCTTGGCGAACCAGGCGGTGAAGGCGTTCTTGAACCAGCGCGCACGGCACTCGGCGACGCAGCCAGCCAGGCGCGACAGCAGATGGTGCGGCAGCAGGTACTGGCTGAGGATGAACAGACGGGATTTCATTGGGTTGATGGTCCTTGAACTTCGACAGGCGTGTCCGGGTGGTTGCCCCATTCGCTCCACGAGCCGGCATAGGCCTTGATGCGTGGGTAGCCGAGGGACTTGGCCACCAGGTAGGTGAAACCGGAGCGGCGGTGGGTCTGGCAGTGGGTGATGACTTCCTTGTCCGGCGTGATGCCCAATTGTTGCAGGACTTCAGCGATGTCCTTGCGGATGCGCAGATGGTCGTTGAGGTCCATGCCGGCCGTCCACTCGAAATTGACGGCACCGGGAATGTGCCCGGCCTTGGCAGCCAGGACTTTTTCGCCGTTGAATTCCTGTGGGCCGCGGGCATCCCAGATCACAAGGTCTTTTTCGCCCAGGCGGCTTTGCAGGTACTCACGGGTGGCAGTCGGTTCGCTATGCAGTTGCAGATGCACGGGGGCATTGCCCGGCGTTGGCACGTCGGTGGAGAGCCTGTCCGCCGGCCAGGCCTGGATGCCGCCATTGAGATAGTGGTAGCGCGAATGGCCGATCACATCGAGCAGCCAGATGAAGCGCCCGGCCCAGCCGCCACCTTCGTCGTCGTATACCACGTAGACGGCATCGTCACGGTGGCCCAGTTCGCTGAACAGCTTTTCCAGATCGCCCAGGGCCGGCAGCAAGCCGGGCGCCGGCGGCTGGCCGAGCTGGGTGCGCTTGCCTTCGACGAAGCGGGCGCCAGGGATATGGCCGCTGACATAGCGGTTGGCGCTGCTCAGGTCGACCAGGATCAACTGGGATGAACCCAGGCGCGGCAGCAGGTCTGCGGCTTCGATCACCAAAGGCAGGCCGGAAAAGTCAGTCATCCACGGTCTCCAGTGTGGAAAGAGGGGCGATTGTAGCGCAAGGCTCAGGCGCCGCGGTTGGCAAACACCGCCAAGGCATGCTCGATACATTGCGAAGTCTTGCCGAAGGCTTGCACGCTGACATCGGCCAGCGGCTTGCCGCCCTGGTCGGCCACGGCCAGCATCAGTACTTGGCCGCTGACTGCCAGTGATCGCAGCAGCAGGTGCTCACTGCGGAACAGTGCCTGCAACGGTGCCGGTAGCAGTGCCGATAACTTGGCGTGATTGTCGGGCGTCAGGCGCAACTGGCCGGCTTTGCTCATGAGCTTTTGCAACAGTTTGTTTTGCGCCAAGGGCAAGTCCATGGCGGCGGCCTCCTGGGGCAGGCCGGCGGTCTGCTGCACGCGCAGGTGGTCGCTGGCACGGTCCAGCGTCAGTAGCATGATGCGCTGCATGCCGCAGGCGAGCATGGCTTCGCGCGCCTGGGTAGCCAGGTGCACGGCGTTGGTGAACGGGCTGGGTTGCGCCAACAACGCCTGGCACAACTTGCGCCAGCGGCCGAGGTCGTCGCTGGAGGGTGGTGGTGGCGTGAGCATGTCCGGGTGCGGGCGACGCTGCTGCCAAGGCCAGATCAGCGCTTCGGCCGGATGGAACAGTGCATGCCTGGCGTGACGCCGGGCGCTGGCGGCGGCTTGTTGGTGCACCTGCTGCTGCACGTCTTCCAGTGAGGTTTGCAGGTAGAGCGCGGTCAGCAGTTGCCAGCGCAACAAATGAGGGTTGTCCCAGCCGACCTGGGCTGCCAGCGCCAGGTTGTTGGCCAGCAGTACGGTGTTGGCCGGTTCGTTGAACCAGCGGCGCAATCCGGGCGCCTCGTCCAGGCGATGCTGCTGGTTGAGCAGGTCGTCTTCGCGGGCGATGCTCAGTACCGAGGCCAACTGCTCGCGTTCTTCGAGCAGCAGGCGATAGCCTTGGGTCACCCATTTGGGCAGGCGCCAGTGTTCGGCCATTGCCTGGCACAGGGCGAAGATACGCACGCCGAACAGTTCCTGCTCCACGTCGGCTGCGGTTTCGCCCTTGTGGATGACCCGCAGCTCCCAGGCGTCAAGCAGCTTGGGGTAGGCCAGGGCCAGTGGCCACAGAGGGGCGAGGAACAGCAGGCTGCCCCAGTGGATTTCCTGCCACAGGCGCGCCAGGCGGCTGGCGAAAAGGCCGCTGGCCTGTTGTGCGGCATGCTGGCTGATCAACAGGAATTGGCGCAGCACCGGCGGGATGTCGTCTTCCGGTACGGCAGGCAGGCGCATCAGCAGTTCCCTGCTACGTGCCAGGCCCAGGCGGTTCAGGGCAATTTCCAGGCTTTCAGCCGGTTCGGCCTGGCTGGCGTTGGCGGGGTGGTTGGCCTCGCGCATCACCGACAGCACCAGGGCGGGACTGTCCTGCATCAGTTCGGCGATGTCGCGCAACGAGCGGCGACTGTCGTTGATCGCGGCCATTACCCGGTCGTAACTCTGCTTGGGTACCGGCACGCGAACACCATCGAGCAGCTTGACCCAGGCCTCTAGGGTACGCGGATTCTGAGTGGGCACCTTGGATTCCATTGGCATTTTGACATCAGTCCGAACTGGCTTTTCGCTTTGAGTGGCTATAGTCTGGCGCAGTTCTGCCGATAAGTAGAAGAAGAGTTTTAAAGCTCCCGTCCCTCTCCCTGACCACGACAGCAAGTGCTTTGATCCTATGGCTAAAATTATCGGCATCATCGTCGTATTCGCGAGCGTGCTCGGCGGATATGTACTCTCCCACGGCAAGATCGCGGCGCTGATCCAGCCGTTCGAAGTGCTGATCATTGGCGGTGCAGCCTTTGGCGCCTTCATGCAGGCCAACCCGGGTTACATGACCATGCATGTAATCAAGAAGTCGATGAAGATGTTCGGCTCTCGCTTCACCCATACGTTCTACCTGGAAGTGCTGGGCCTGGTGTACGAAATCCTCAACAAGAGCCGCCGCGAAGGCATGATGGCGATCGAGAGCGATATCGAAGACGCCGCCGCCAGCCCGATCTTTGCCAAGTACCCGGCAGTACTGGGCGATGAGCGCATGACCGCGTTCATCTGCGACTACCTGCGCATCATGTCCACCGGCAACATGGCGCCCCATGAGCTCGAAGGCCTGTTCGACATGGAGCTGCTGAGCATGAAGGAAGAGCTCGAGCACCCGTCTCACGCCGTCAGCGGCATCGCCGATGGCATGCCCGGCTTCGGTATCGTCGCGGCGGTATTGGGTATCGTGGTGACCATGGCATCGCTGGGTGATGGTGACCAGAAGTCGATCGGCCTGCACGTGGGTGCGGCGCTGGTCGGTACCTTCTTCGGTATTCTCGCCGCCTATGGTTTCTTCGGCCCGCTGGCCAAGTGCCTTGAGCACGATGCCAAGGAAGAGCTCAATCTCTATGAGTCGATCAAGGCCTCGCTGGTGGCCTCGGCTTCCGGCATGCCACCTTCGCTGGCCGTCGAGTTCGGGCGCAAGGTGCTGTATCCGAAGCATCGCCCAAGCTTCGCCGAGCTGGAACAAGCGGTTCGCGGTCGCTGAGTCATGGAGAACAATCAGCCGATAATCATCAAGCGCGTCAAGCGCTTCGGTGGCGGGCACCATGGCGGTGCCTGGAAGATCGCCTTCGCCGACTTTGCCACGGCGATGATGGCGTTCTTCCTGGTGCTGTGGCTGTTATCCACGGCTACGCCTGAACAAAAGATCGCCATTGCCGGCTACTTCAAGGACCCGATCGGTTTTTCCGAAAGTGGTACGCCTTACGTCATCGACCTGGGCGGCTCGCCGCAGATGGCGCCGGAAAAGACTATCAACCCGGAAATGAAGTCCGAACCTACGCCTGATACCAGCATCCAGCTGGATAAGGACCAGGTCGAGACCATGGCCGAACAGGTCGAGCGCGAGCGCCTCGAACTGCTGTTGCAGGAACTGCAGAACAAGGTTGAGGAAAACCCGCAGCTGCAGAAGTTCAAGGACCAGATCCTGTTCGAGATCACCCAGGACGGCCTGCGCATCCAGATCATGGACGCTGAGAACCGGCCGATGTTCGACATCGGCAGTGCGCGCCTGCAGCCGTATTTCGAGGACATCCTGCTGGCCATGGCCGACACCATCAAGGCGGTGCCGAACAAGATCAGTATCAGCGGGCACACCGATGCCAAGCCGTACTCCGGCACCGGCGATTTCGGTAACTGGGAGCTGTCGGCCAACCGCGCCAACGCCGCCCGTCGAGCCCTGGTTGCCGGTGGCTACCCGGACGGCCAGGTGGCGCGGGTGGTGGGGTATGCCTCGTCATCGCTGTTCGACCGCAAGAATCCGTTCAACCCGGTCAACCGCCGTATCGACATCATCGTCCTGACCAAGAAGGCGCAGCGCAGCATCGAGGGTGAGCAGGGCGCGCCCGAGGCGCCAGCGCAACCAGCTTCGCCTGCAGGTGCGGCGCCCGGGGCAGCAGCCCCGACAGCCCCGACGACAGGTGATGCTGCTGCCCAGGCGCCGATGCAGCCGCGTGAGCTGCGCCAGAAGCTGAATATCTTCGAGGATGGAACCTTGAAGATGGATGAGCAAAAGGACCAGTAGCACTGGGGGCACACAGTGCCCTCAGGTTCCTCCTTGCAGATCAGAAGCTGTCTTCTGGCAGGCTGGCGATGATCGAGCGGTAGCTGTTCATCCGCTGCGGCTTGATACGGCCTTCTTCGAGTGCCTTGAGCAGTGCACACCCGGGCTCGCGATCATGCTTGCAGTCGCGGAAGCGACAGGTACCGAACAGGTCGCGAAACTCGATGAAGCCATCTTCCACGTCGTCGCGGCTGACATGACCGAGGCCGAATTCGCGGATGCCCGGCGAGTCGATCAGGTCGCCGCCGTTAGGGAAGTGATACAGGCGTGCCGTGGTGGTGGTGTGCTGGCCCTGGCCAGACCATTCGGACAGCTCGCCCACGCGGGTGCCGGCATCCGGCAGCAGGCTATTGACCAGCGACGACTTGCCCACGCCCGACTGGCCGACGAACACACTGATGTGCCCGTCGAGCATCTGCTGCAGGCGTTGCATGCCGTCGCCGTGGTGTGCGGAGACCTCAAGTAGCGGATAGCCCAGTTCGCGGTAGACCTCTAGCAGCGCATGCAGGCCAGGGCCGTTCTGGTCGTCGATCAGGTCGGCCTTGTTCAGCAGCAGCAGCGGGCGGATGCCGGCGTGCTCAGCGGCCACCAGGTAACGGTCGATCAGGTTCGGGTGTGGCTCCGGCGCCGGGGCGAAGACGATCACGATCAGGTCGACGTTGGCCGCGACCGGCTTGAGCTGGCCGTGGTTGTTCGGACGGCACAGTTCTGTGCTGCGCGGCATCTGCGCGACGATCACGCCGATGCCCTGGTTGCCGGCGCGCCAGACTACGCGGTCGCCAGTGACCAGTGCCGGCAGGTTGGCCCGCAGGTGGCAGCGAAATACCTGGCCGGCAGCTTCGCCGTCCTGGGCTTCTACCTCGACCTGCACACCGAAGTGAGCGATCACCAGGCCGAGTTGTTCCGGCCCCAGATCCCCGCCCTCCAGCTCTTGCAGCACGTGCTGCTCGCGTTTGGCGGCGCGAGCGGCGCGTTCGTTCTGGATTTTTTCGATACGCCAGTTCTGGCGACGATTGAGCTGGCGTTTGGCCATGGACCTTCCAAAGGTGGGGCAAGTTGAAAACGGCAGGCAGTTTAGCACGCCCGCTCGCAGACCATTCTGGTTACCTTTGCGCCGCGCATGCGCAGGCCGGCGTCGCTAGGCTAATATGACGGCCTATACGAGGAGCCCTTCATGCAGAACCCACAGAACCTGATCTGGATCGATCTGGAAATGACCGGCCTGGATCCGGACCACGACGTCATCATCGAGATGGCCACCATCGTCACCGACAGCGAGCTGAACACCCTGGCCGAAGGCCCGGTGATCGCCATCCACCACAGTGATGAAGTGCTGGCGCGCATGGACGAGTGGAACACCCGCACCCACGGTGCCTCGGGCCTGACCCAGCGCGTGCGTGACAGCAAGATCAGCATGGCCGAAGCCGAAGCGCAGACCATCGCCTTCCTCGAACAATGGGTGCCCAAAGGCAAGTCGCCAATCTGCGGCAACAGCATCTGCCAGGATCGCCGCTTCCTCTATCGGCACATGCGCGGCCTGGAAAACTACTTCCACTATCGCAACCTCGATGTTTCCACCCTGAAGGAGCTGGCCGCGCGCTGGGCGCCGGATGTGCGGGACAGTTTCAAGAAAGGCAGCACCCACCTGGCGCTGGACGATATCCGCGAGTCGATCGCCGAACTGCGTCACTACCGCGAGCATTTCATCAAGGTATGAGCCGAAAGGGCGCAGGCATTGTGCTTGCGCCCTCTTTTGGTGCCTCGGGCAACTGGTTAGACTGCGCGCCTTTTCCGTACGGACCCGCGCCATGTTGTTGATGCTCTACCTGATCGCCATTACCGCCGAAGCCATGACCGGTGCCCTGTCCGCCGGCCGTCGCGGCATGGACTGGTTTGGCGTCGTGCTGATCGCCTGCGTGACTGCCCTGGGTGGCGGCTCGGTGCGCGACGTGCTGCTGGGGCATTACCCGCTGACCTGGGTGAAGCACCCGGAATACCTGGTGCTGACCAGCTTCGCCGCGCTGCTGACGATTTTCATCGCGCCGATGATGCGCCGTTTGCGTTCGCTGTTCCTGGTGCTGGATGCCCTGGGCCTGGTGGCCTTCACCCTGATTGGCTGCATGACCGCGCTGGAGATGGGGCAGGGCATGCTGGTGGCATCGATCAGCGGGGTGATCACCGGGGTGTTTGGCGGGATCCTGCGGGACATCTTCTGCAACGACATCCCTCTGGTGTTCCGTCGCGAGCTGTACGCCAGCGTGTCGTTCGCGGCGGCATGGTTCTACCTGGGTTGCGTTTACTTCAAGCTACCGGCGGAGCAGGCGATGCTGCTGACCTTGTTCGGCGGTTTCCTGGTGCGTTTGCTGGCGATCCGTTTCCACTGGGAAATGCCCAAGTTTCACTACAACGACCAGCAATAATCCCTGTATCCAGGCGCTCCGCATTCTCTGTGGGAGCGGGCTTGCCCGCGAACACCGGCAGAGCCGGTGCCATGCACCGCGCCGTCTTCTTCGCGGGCAAGCCCGCTCCTACAGGGCGCCGTGCTGCGTCAGCGCCCATTCCACATGCTCGCGCACCAGTTCGGACTCATCCTCCCGCCGCGCCTTCAACGCCTCGATCACCGGAATCGTCGAAGGCGCATTACCCAGCCCCACCGCCAGGTTGCGCAAGAACCGCTCATACCCCGCCCGCCGCAACGGCCCGCCTTCGGTCTTGCGCAGGAAGGTGCGCTCGTCCCAGAGGAACATCTCGGCCAGCTCGGCATTCTCCAACCCATGCCTCGGCTGGAAGTCTTGCTCCTGGCTGTAATTGGCAAAGCGATTCCACGGGCAGACGATCTGGCAGTCATCGCAGCCAAACACGCGATTGCCCATCATCGAGCGCAGCTCTACTGGAATGGGCCCGCGCAACTCGATGGTCAGGTAGGAGATGCAGCGCCGCGCATCCAGCACGTAGGGCCCGACGAAAGCCTGGGTCGGGCAGACGTCCAGGCATGCCTGGCAGCGCCCGCAGTGTTCACTGGCATGCGCTTCGTCCACCGGCAGCGGCAGGTCGACGAACAGTTCGGCCAGGAAGAAGTAGCTGCCGGCCTTGCGGTTGAGCAGCAACGTGTTCTTGCCGATCCAGCCCAGCCCGGCCTGCTCGGCCAGGGCCTTCTCCAGCACCGGGGCGCTGTCGACGAAGGCGCGGTAGCCGAACGGGCCGATCGCTTCCTGGATGCGGTCTGCCAGAAACTGCACGCGCTTGCGCACCAGCTTGTGGTAGTCGCGGCCCAGGGCGTAGCGCGACACGTAGGCCTTTTCCGGCTGGGCCAGGCGTTGTGCCATTTGCGTGTCGCCCGGCAGGTAGTCCATGCGTAGCGAGACCACGCGTACCGTGCCTGGAATCAGCTGGTCAGGGTGTGCGCGCTTGCTGCCATGGGCGCCGAGGTACTCCATTTCACCCTGGTAGCCCGCGTCGAGCCAGCGTTGCAGGTGCTGTTCGTGTTCGCCAAGGTCGACCCCGGCGATACCAACGTGGGCAAAACCCAGCTCTTGACCCCAGATCTTGATGGATTGGGCCAGTTGGGCGAGGTCAGGAGTACAGGCGGACATGGATAGGCAGGCAATACGGGCTCAGGTGCGTATAATTCTGCCAGACATTGGAGCCTTTGACCCCATGCCGCAGACCAAACACCCCAGCAACGCCCCGCAACTGCTCAGCAGCGTGACCGTCGCCCGCCTGCCGGCGCGTCATGCGCATGCCCATAAAGGCGACTTCGGCCATGTGCTGGTCGTTGGTGGCGACCTGGGCACCGGTGGTGCCGTGCTGCTCAGTGCCGAGGCCGCGCTGCGCTGCGGTGCCGGGCTGGTCAGTGTGGCGACACGCCCGGAGCACGTCGTGGCCGGGCTGGCGCGCATGCCGGAAAGCATGTGCCTGGGGGTCGAGTCGGCCAATCAGTTGATCGGTGTGCTGGAGCGTGCTTCGGTGCTGGTGGTGGGCCCCGGCCTGGGCCAGGCCGCCTGGGGCCGCAGCCTGCTGTCTGCGGTGGCCAATGCCGAGCGGCCGCAGGTGTGGGATGCCGACGCGCTGAACCTGCTGGCACGCACACCACTGGCGCTGCCCAGCGGCAGCATCCTTACCCCGCACCCGGGCGAGGCGGCGCGGCTGCTAGGCATATCCACCGAGGCAGTGCAGGCTGATCGCCCAGGTGCGGCGCGCAAGCTGGCGCGGCGCTATGCCAGTGTCTGCGTGCTCAAGGGCGCCGGCACCCTGGTGGCGGACCCGACCGGCCAGTTGGCGCTGTGCGAGCGGGGGCATCCGGCGATGGCCGGTGCCGGGCTGGGGGACGTGCTCACCGGCGTGCTGGCGGCGTTGCTGGCCCAAGGGCTGGACGCCTGGAGCGCGGCGGGCCTGGGCGTATGGCTGCACGCCTGTGCAGGGGAGCGCCTGGGCGTCAAAGGTAGAGGCCTGGCAGCCAGTGATCTGGCGCCGGTCATTCGTGAGTTGTTGGAGGAGCATTCTGCGTGTCTGGCTTAACCCTGTTGCTGGCCGATGAAGCGGCCACGGTCGCGTTCGGCGCAAAACTGGCCGAGGTGACCGGCGGTCGCGGCGTGATTTTTCTGGAAGGCGACCTGGGGGCGGGCAAGACCACCCTCTCGCGTGGCCTGATTCGTGGGCTGGGCCATACTGGTGCAGTGAAAAGTCCTACGTTCACCGTGGTAGAACCCTACGAAATCGGTGAGGTGCGCGCCTTCCATTTCGACCTGTATCGCCTGGTCGATCCGGAAGAGCTGGAGTTCATGGGGATTCGTGACTATTTCGAAGGTGACCCACTGTGCCTGTTCGAATGGCCACAAAAGGGTGCGGGCGTTTTGCCAAAGCCCGACCTGACCATTACCATAAGCCCCCAAGCGAGCGGCCGCTCGCTTGACCTTACGCCGCAGGGGGCTCGCGGCGAGGCCTGGTGCACCGCACTGGCCGAACACTATAAACAGTAAGTGGGGTAGGTATGCGCATACGCGCACTGGTCGCTGTCGTTGGATTGCTGCTGACAGCGGTGACCGTTGACGCTCTGGCCGTCACTCAAGTCAAGAGCGTGCGCCTGTGGCGCGCGCCGGACAACACGCGGTTGGTCTTCGATCTGTCCGGCCCCGTGCAGCATAGCGTCTTCACCCTCAGCGCACCCGACCGCCTGGTGATCGACATCAATGGCGCGACGTTGGCCGCGCCGCTGAACGTGTCGACCGCAAACACCCCGATCAGCAGCGTGCGCTCGGCCCAACGTACCCCTACCGACCTGCGTGTGGTGGTCGACCTGAAAAAGTCGGTCACGCCCAAGAGCTTTACCCTGGCGCCCAATGCCCAGTACGGCAACCGCCTGGTGGTCGACCTGTATGACCAGGAAGCCGACGCCATAGCCGCCACTGCACCGACCCCGCCGCCCACGCCGGTACAGACTCCGGCAACCACGCCTGCAGTACCGGTGAGCCCGGCTCAGCCGGCAATAAAGCTGCCGCCGGTGCCGAGTGGCAAGCGTGACATCGTGGTCGCCATCGATGCCGGTCACGGCGGCGAAGACCCGGGTGCATCCGGCTCGCGTGGCCAGCACGAAAAAGACATCGTGCTGCAGATCGCCAAGGAACTGCAGCGCCAGATCAACACCGAAAAGGGCTACCGCGCCGAGCTGACGCGCACCGGTGATTACTTCATCCCGCTGCGCAAACGTACCGAGATCGCCCGCAAGAAGGGTGCCGACCTGTTCATCTCGATCCACGCTGACGCCGCACCGTCGCGCGCCGCCTTTGGTGCCTCGGTGTTCGCCCTGTCCGACCGTGGTGCAACGTCCGAGACCGCGCGCTGGCTGGCCGACACGGAAAACCGTTCCGACCTGATCGGGGGCGCTGGCAACGTCAGCCTCGACGACAAGGACCGTATGCTGGCGGGCGTACTGCTTGACCTGTCGATGACGGCCACGTTGAGTTCCAGCCTGAACGTCGGGCAAAAGGTGCTCGGCAACATGGGGCGTGTCACCTCGCTGCACAAGCAACGGGTGGAACAGGCAGGCTTCATGGTGTTGAAGTCGCCGGACATCCCATCGATCCTGGTTGAAACCGGGTTCATCTCGAACAACAACGAGGCGGCCAAGCTGGCCACCGCCAGCCATCAGCAGGCCTTGGCGCGCTCGATTCATACCGGCGTGCGCCAGTACTTCCAGCAGAACCCGCCGCCAGGCACCTATATCGCCTGGCTGCGTGATAGCGGCAAGATTGCCCAGGGGCCGCGTGAGCACACAGTCCGCCCCGGCGAAACCCTGGCGATGCTCGCCGTGCGCTATCAGGTCAGCGTAACCAGCCTGCGCAGCGCCAACAGCCTCAAGACCGATGAGCTGAAGGTCGGTCAGCACCTCGATATTCCCGCTACCACGCTGGCTGCGCAATGAGTGGTGGTTCGCGCATCCAGCTGCTCAGCCCGCGGCTGGCTAACCAGATTGCTGCGGGTGAGGTGGTCGAGCGGCCGGCATCGGTGGCCAAGGAACTGTTGGAAAACAGCCTGGACTCCGGTGCCCGGCGCATCGACGTGGAGGTCGAGCAGGGCGGTGTGAAACTGCTCCGGGTGCGTGACGATGGCAGTGGCATTTCCGCCGATGACCTGCCGCTGGCCCTGGCCCGTCACGCCACCAGCAAGATTCGTGAACTGGAAGACCTCGAAGGCGTATTGAGCCTGGGCTTTCGGGGTGAGGCGCTGGCATCGATCAGCTCGGTGGCGCGCCTGACCCTCACGTCGCGCACCGCCAGCGCAAGTGAGGCCTGGCAGGTCGAGACCGAAGGCCGCGACATGACCCCGCGCGTGCAACCCGCCGCACATCCGGTCGGCACTTCGGTGGAAGTACGCGACCTGTTCTTCAATACCCCGGCCCGGCGCAAGTTCCTCAAGGCCGAAAAGACCGAATTCGATCACCTGCAGGAAGTCATCCGCCGCCTGGCCCTGGCCCGCTTCGATGTCGGCTTCCATCTGCGCCACAACGGCAAGAGCATCCTCAGCCTGCATGAGGCGCATGACGAAGCTGCCCGGGCAAGGCGGGTGGGCGCGATTTGCGGCCCGGGTTTCATGGAGCAGGCGCTGCCCATCGACGTCGAGCGCAATGGCCTGAGACTGTGGGGCTGGGTCGGCCTGCCGACCTTCTCGCGCAGCCAGGCCGACTTGCAGTATTTCTTCGTCAATGGCCGTGCGGTGCGCGACAAACTGGTCGCCCATGCCGTGCGCCAGGCCTATCGCGATGTACTGTTCAACGGCCGGCACCCGACGTTCGTGCTGTTCCTTGAGCTCGAGCCGAACGGCGTCGACGTCAACGTGCACCCGACCAAGCACGAGGTGCGCTTCCGTGAAGGCCGCTCGGTGCATGACTTCCTCTATGGCACGCTGCACCGTGCCCTGGCTGACGTGCGCCCTGAAGATCAGCTGGCCGCGCCTGCTGCCGTGCCTGAAGTGGTTCGCCCGACAGGGCTGCAAGTCGGCGAGTTCGGCCCGCAGGGTGAAATGCGCCTGGCCTCGCCAGTGCTCGAACAGCCGCAGCGTTCCATTTCCAATGGCGGCAGTGGCGCCGGTTACCAGTACCAGTACACCCCGCGCCCGGCGCAGCCGCTGCCGGTCGCCGAGTCCCAAGCGGTCTACCGCGAGTTCTACAAGCCACTGAACGAGGGCACTTCAGCCTCTTCGGCACTGCCGGAAAGCCAGGGTGACATCCCGCCGCTGGGCTATGCCCTGGCGCAACTAAAGGGTATCTACATCCTTGCCGAGAACGCCGTTGGCCTGGTACTGGTGGACATGCACGCTGCCCACGAGCGCATCATGTACGAGCGGCTCAAGGTGGCCATGGCCAGCGAAGGCCTCAGCGGCCAACCATTGCTGGTGCCAGAAACCCTGGCGCTGAGCCAGCGTGAGGCTGATTGTGCCGAGGAACATGGCCAGTGGTTCCAGCGCCTGGGCTTCGAGCTGCAGCGCCTGGGGCCCGAGACGCTGGCGATCCGCCAGATTCCGGCACTGCTCAAGCAGGCCGAGGCCAATCGCCTGGTTCAGGATGTGCTCGCCGACCTGATGGAGTACGGCACCAGCGACCGCATCCAGGCGCACCTCAACGAACTGCTTGGCACCATGGCCTGCCACGGTGCCGTGCGCGCCAACCGGCGCCTGGCCATTCCCGAGATGAACGCCTTGCTGCGCGACATGGAAAACACCGAGCGCAGCGGCCAGTGCAACCACGGCCGTCCGACCTGGACCCAGATGGGCCTGGACGACCTGGACAAACTATTCCTGCGCGGTCGATGACATGAGCGGCAAACCCCCTGCGATATTCCTCATGGGCCCGACGGCGGCCGGCAAGACCGACCTCGCCATCGAGCTGACCAAGGTCCTGCCTTGCGAGCTGATCAGTGTCGATTCGGCGCTGGTCTATCGCGGCCTGGATATTGGTTCGGCCAAACCTTCCAAAGAGATTCTGGCGGCCTACCCGCACCGGCTCATTGATATCCGCGACCCGGCTGAAAGCTACTCGGCCGCGCAGTTTCGCGCTGACGCCCTGGAGGCGATGGCCGATATCACCGCGCGCGGCAAGATTCCGCTGCTGGTCGGCGGCACCATGCTTTATTACAAGGCGCTGATCGAAGGCTTGGCGGACATGCCGGCGGCCGATGCCGCCGTGCGCGCAGAGCTCGAGGCCCAGGCCGAGGCGCTGGGCCTGGCCGAGTTGCACCGGCAATTGGCCGAGGTCGACCCCGAATCGGCGGCGCGCATTCACCCCAACGACCCACAGCGGCTGATCCGGGCGCTCGAGGTCTACCGGGTGAGTGGCGAGAGCATGACTGCCCATCGCCAGCGTCAATTCGCGGAAAGTCGCGCCGCAGACGCAGGCGCTGGCGGGCATTTGCCCTATACTGTCGCGAGTTTGGCGATTGCGCCTGCGGATCGTCACATTTTGCATAAGCGAATTGCGCTACGATTTTCGCAGATGCTGGAACAGGGCTTCGTCGATGAGGTCCGAACGTTGCGAGCCAGAAGTGACTTGCACGCCGGGCTGCCGTCTATACGGGCAGTGGGTTATAGACAGGTCTGGGACTACCTCGACGGCAAGCTGACTGAGAATGAGATGCGTGAACGCGGTATCATTGCCACTCGACAGCTGGCCAAGCGGCAGTTCACCTGGTTGCGTGGCTGGCCTGGCGTGCACTGGCTTGACAGCCTGGCCTGCGACAATCTGTCCCGCACCTTGAAATACCTTGGGGCGGTCTCCATATTGAGCTGAGTCCCTGCTGATTGCCGTCTATTCTTGCGAAGGGGCGGCCTGACTTATCAATTTTTCTGATTTTTCTATTTATCCTTACAGGAGTGCGGCATATGTCAAAAGGGCATTCGCTACAAGACCCTTACTTGAACCAACTGAGAAAAGAAAAGGTCCCGGTATCGATCTATCTGGTCAACGGGATCAAGCTGCAGGGCTCGATCGAATCCTTCGACCAGTTCGTGGTGCTGCTGAAGAACACCGTCAGCCAAATGGTCTACAAGCACGCCATCTCGACCGTGGTACCTGCCCGTCCGGTTCGCCTGCCAAGCCCGTCCGATTCCGAACACGGCGACAGCGAGCCAGGCAACGCCTGATAGGAGCCTGCATTGTTCTTTGAGCGCCACGGTGGTGGTGAGCGAGCGTTGCTCGTTCACTTGGAAGGTCAGAACCCTGAGGCGCGCGAAGACCCGCAGGAGTTTCAGGAACTGGCACTGTCGGCCGGAGCCGACATCGTCTCGTTGGCCACGGTAGCCAGGCATCAGCCTACGGCCAAATACCTGATTGGCAGCGGCAAGGTCGAGGAGTTGCGCGACCTGGTCAAAGCCGAACAGGTAGACCTGGTGATTTTCAATCACACCCTCACGCCCAGTCAGGAGCGCAACCTCGAGCGAGTCTTCGAGTGTCGCGTGCTTGACCGAACCGGGCTGATCCTCGATATCTTCGCCCAGCGGGCGCGTACCCATGAAGGCAAGCTGCAGGTCGAACTGGCCCAGCTCGACCACATGAGCACACGGCTGGTGCGCGGCTGGACTCACCTTGAGCGGCAAAAGGGGGGGATTGGCTTGCGTGGCCCGGGTGAAACCCAGCTGGAAACCGACCGCCGTCTGTTGCGGGTACGTATCCGCCAGATCAAGGGGCGCCTGGAAAAGGTGCGCAGCCAGCGTGAGCAGGCCCGTCGTGGCCGCAAGCGCGCGGATATCCCGTCGGTGTCGCTGGTCGGCTATACCAACGCCGGCAAGTCCACGCTGTTCAATGCCCTGACTGAATCCGAGGTCTACGCGGCGGACCAGTTGTTCGCCACGCTCGATCCGACCCTGCGCCGGCTCGAATTGGCCGACCTGGGGCCGATCGTGCTGGCCGATACCGTGGGTTTCATTCGCCACCTGCCGCACAAGCTGGTCGAGGCATTTCGGGCTACGCTCGAAGAATCGAGCAACTCGGACCTGCTGCTGCATGTGATCGACGCCCATGAGCCAGAGCGCATGGAGCAGATCGAGCAAGTGCTGGCCGTGTTGGGCGAGATTGGTGCCGAAAGCTTGCCGATCCTTGAGGTCTATAACAAACTCGACCTGCTCGAAGATGTCGAGCCACAGATTCAGCGCGATGCCGATGGCAAGCCGCAGCGGGTCTGGGTGTCGGCACGAGATGGACGTGGCCTGGAGCTGGTCGGCCAGGCGATTGCCGAGTTGCTGGGGGATGATCTGTTTGTCGGTACCCTGTGTCTGGAGCAGCGTTTTGCCCGCTTGCGCGCGCAATTCTTTGCCCTGGGTGCCGTGCAGAGTGAAGAGCATGACGAAGAAGGGCGCAGCCTGCTGAGTGTTCGCCTGCCCAGGGTCGAGTTGAATCGCCTGGTCAGTCGCGAAGGCATGGAGCCGCAAGTGTTTGTCGAGCAACACACTTTGCAATAAATGCCCGGTGAGGTCACCGGGCAGCAGTGGCAGGCATTCTGTAGCATTGGACGGCGCGCCGTGGGCGCGTCTTTGCTTTATCAGATGGAGAGCGCTATGGCTTGGAACGAGCCGGGTGGCAACTCGAACAATCAGGATCCCTGGGGCGGCCGTCGCGGTGGCGGCGGTGGTGGCGACAAGAAGGGTCCGCCGGATCTGGACGAGGCCTTCCGCAAGCTGCAGGACAGCCTGAACGGCATGTTCGGCAGTGGCAAGAAACGTGGCGGCGGTGACCGCAATGTCGGCAAGGGGGGCGGCTACGGCCTGCTGGGCATCGGCCTGGCGGTGCTTGCTGCAATCTGGCTGTACAGCGCCGTGTACGTGGTCGATGAGCAGGAGCAGGCCGTGGTGCTGCGCTTCGGCAAGTACTATGAGACGGTCGGTCCCGGCCTGAACATCTACTTCCCGCCAATTGATCGCAAGTACATGGAAAACGTCACGCGCGAGCGTGCCTACACCAAGCAGGGGCAGATGCTCACCGAAGACGAGAACATCGTCGAGGTGCCGCTGACCGTCCAGTACAAGATCAGCAACCTGCAGGACTTCGTGCTCAACGTCGACCAGCCCGAGGTCAGCCTGCAGCATGCGACCGACAGCGCCCTGCGCCACGTGGTGGGTTCCACCTCGATGGACCAGGTGCTGACCGAGGGCCGTGAGCAGATGGCCGTGGATATCCGCGAGCGCCTGCAGCGTTTCCTCGACAACTACCGCACGGGTATCACCGTCACCCAGGTCAACGTACAGAGCGCGGCGGCCCCGCGTGAAGTGCAGGAAGCCTTCGACGACGTGATCCGTGCCCGCGAAGATGAGCAGCGTGCCCGTAACCAGGCCGAGTCCTACGCCAATGGCGTGGTGCCGGAAGCCCGCGGTCAGGCCCAGCGCATCATCGAGGATGCCAACGGTTACCGCGACGAAGTCATCGCCCGCGCCAAGGGTGAGGCTGACCGCTTCAGCAAACTGGTCAGCGAGTACCGCAAGGCACCTGAGGTGACCCGTCAGCGTCTGTACCTGGAGACCATGCAAGAGGTCTACAGCAATTCGAGCAAGGTCCTGGTCACGGCCAAGGATGGGCAGAACAACCTGCTCTACCTGCCGCTGGACAAGATGGTCGAAGGCAGCCGCAACACGGCCGCGCCAGGCGCCAGCGTCAGCCCGTCGGTCAACGATGCGGCCGCGCGTGCGGCGCAGGACCTGCAACAGCAACAGCCGCCACTGCGTACTAGGGAGAGCCGCTGATGAGCAACCGATCGCTGATCGCCCTGATTGCCGCCGTGGTTCTGGCCATTGTGGCCTGGAACAGCTTCTACATCGTGTCCCAGACCGAGCGTGCAGTGCTGCTGCGCTTCGGTAAGGTGGTCCAGGCGGATGTCCAGCCGGGCCTGCATGTGAAGATTCCGTACGTGAACCAGGTACGCAAGTTCGACGCACGCCTGATGACCCTCGACGCCCCGACCCAGCGGTTCCTGACCCTGGAGAAGAAAGCGGTGATGGTCGACGCCTATGCCAAGTGGCGCGTCAAGGATGCCGAGCGCTTCTACACCGCCACTTCCGGCATGAAGCAGATTGCCGACGAGCGTCTGTCGCGTCGTCTGGAAAGCGGCCTGCGTGACCAGTTCGGTAAACGTACCCTGCACGAGGTGGTTTCCGGTGAACGTGACGCGTTGATGGCTGACATCACCGCATCGCTGAACCGCATGGCCAGCAAGGAGTTGGGTATCGAGGTCATCGACGTGCGCGTCAAGGCCATCGACCTGCCGAAGGAAGTCAACCGCAGCGTCTTCGACCGCATGAGTACCGAGCGTGAGCGTGAGGCCCGCGAGCACCGCGCCAAAGGTAACGAGCTGGCCGAAGGTATTCGCGCCGATGCCGACCGTCAGCGCCGTGTACTGCTGGCCGAAGCCTACCGCGAGGCGGAAGAGACCCGCGGTGATGGCGACGCCCAGGCGGCCGCCATCTACGCCAAGGCCTACACCCAGGACGCCGATTTCTATGCGTTCTACCGTAGCCTGCAGGCGTACCGCGAGAGCTTCTCGAGCAAGAGCGACGTGCTGGTCCTGGATGCGAAGAACGAGTTCTTCCGCTTCCTGGACAAGAGCAAGCCGTGACGCTCAGGCCCTGATTTCCATGCAGCGGCACCCCGCCTGGCAGCTAAAACACCAGGCGGGGTGCATCCTGTATGAAAAGGGGTGTATGATGAGGCAGCCGGGAAATTTCCCGGCTTTTTTGCGTCTGCAAGGTTGATTGGCAAAGCGCCAGTTGACGGTTTGGTCAGGTCGCAAGGCAATTTGAGGGTATCGGGTACGGTGGCTGCGCTGGGATCAGTGCTGCCCGCTGCTGTGCGCGATACCGGCTTTACTGACGGCTCGCCAGCTGGCAAGCCGCCCGGACCAGAGGGGAAATGGCGTAATGGCAACGGTAGACCGCTGGCTGCTGCCAGATGGCATCGAGGAAGTACTGCCACCTGAGGCTGCGCGTATCGAGATCGCGCGCCGCCAGGTGTTGGACCTGTTCCAGAGTTGGGGCTACGAGCTGGTCGTCACCCCGCATATCGAGTACCTGGAGTCGCTGCTCACCGGCGCCGGCCAGGACCTGGATCAGCGCACCTTCAAGGTGGTCGACCCGCAGTCCGGTCGCCTGATGGGCTTCCGCGCCGACTTCACCCCGCAGGTCGCGCGCATCGACGCCCATACCCTGCGCCGCGAAGGCCCGAGCCGCCTGTGCTATGCCGGTAGCGTGCTGCACGCCCAGCCACGTGCCTTGTCCACCTCGCGCAGCCCGATTCAGCTGGGTGCAGAGCTGTACGGCGACGCCAGCCCGACCAGCGATGTCGAAGTGATCAGCCTGATGCTCGCCACGCTGCAGCTGACTGACGTTGCCGACGTGCACATGGACCTCGGCCACGTCGGGATCTACCGCGGCCTGGCCCGTGCCGCCGGCCTGTCGGGCGCGGTCGAACAGCAGTTGTTCGATGCCCTGCAGCGCAAATCGGTTGATGAGGTACAGGCGCTGACTGCCGATTTGCCGAAGGACTTGGGCAACATGCTGCGCGCCCTGGTCGAGCTGTGCGGTGGCCGAGAAGTGCTGGCCGAAGCGCGAGTGCGCCTGGGCCGTGCCCCGGCCAGCGTATTGGCGGCGCTCGACGACCTGCTGGCGATCGCCGATCGCCTGGCGTCGCGCTTCCCGGAGCTGCCGCTGTACTTCGACCTCGGCGAGCTGCGCGGTTACCACTATCACACGGGCGTGGTGTTCGCCGTGTTCGTTCCGGGCGAAGGTCAGTCCATCGCCCAGGGCGGCCGCTATGACGACATCGGCGCCGACTTTGGCCGGGCACGCCCGGCCACCGGTTTCTCCACGGATTTGAAGACCCTGGTCACACTGGGGCGAGCGGAGGTCGTATTGCCAACTGGCGGCATCTGGATGCCGGACAGTGGCGACGCGGCCCTCTGGCAGCAGGTCTGCCAGTTGCGCAACGAGGGCCAGCGTGTGGTCCAGGCTCTGCCTGGCCAGCCGTTGAGTGCTGCTCTCGAGGCGGATTGTGATCGGCAATTGATTCAGCAAGACGGGCGCTGGCAGGTTCTGCCGCTGGCCCAGTGAGTTTCTGCGTCGGCAGTAGGCCGGCAACCAAGTTTGCGTGAATGAGGACCAATGTAATGGGTAAGAATGTCGTCGTCCTGGGCACCCAGTGGGGTGATGAGGGCAAAGGCAAGATCGTCGATCTGCTGACCGAACATGCTGCCGCCGTAGTGCGCTACCAAGGTGGCCACAACGCGGGCCACACCCTGGTGATCAACGGTGAGAAAACCGTTCTGCACCTGATTCCCTCGGGCATCCTGCGTGAAGGCGTACAGTGCCTGATCGGCAACGGCGTGGTCGTTGCTCCGGACGCCTTGATGCGTGAAATCACCAAGCTGGAAGAGAAGGGCGTACCGGTGCGCGAGCGCCTGCGCATCTCCCCGGCTGCGCCGCTGATCCTGTCGTACCACGTGGCCCTGGACCAGGCCCGTGAAAAAGCCCGTGGCGAAGCCAAGATCGGTACCACCGGCCGCGGCATCGGCCCAGCCTACGAAGACAAGGTCGCACGCCGCGGCCTGCGCGTTGGCGACCTGTTCCACCGCGAGCGTTTCGCTGCCAAGCTGGGTGAGCTGCTGGACTACCACAACTTCCAGCTGGTGAACTACTACAAAGAGCCGGCCATCGACTTCCAGCAGACCCTGGACGAGTGCATGGCCTACGCTGAACAGCTCAAGCCGATGATGCTCGACGTTACCGCCGAGCTGCATAACCTGCGTCGCGCTGGCAAGGACATCATGTTCGAAGGCGCCCAGGGTTCGCTGCTGGACATCGACCACGGTACCTACCCGTACGTCACCAGCTCCAACACCACCGCTGGCGGTATCTCCACCGGTTCTGGCGTGGGTCCGATGTACCTCGACTACATCCTGGGCATCACCAAGGCCTACACCACTCGCGTGGGTTCCGGTCCGTTCCCGACCGAACTGTTCGACGAGACCGGCGCCACCCTGGCCAAGCGCGGCCACGAGTTTGGTTCGACCACCGGCCGTGCCCGCCGTTGCGGCTGGTTCGATGCCGTCATCCTGCGTCGCGCCATCGACGTCAACAGCATCTCGGGCATCTGCCTGACCAAGCTGGACGTGCTGGACGGCCTGGAAACCATCAACATCTGCGTTGGCTACAAGAACGAGAACGGTGCCGTCATTGACGCCCCGTCCGATGCCGACAGCTACATCGGCCTGGAGCCGGTGTACGAAGAGATGCCAGGCTGGAGCGAATCGACCCTGGGCGTGAAAACCCTGGAAGAGCTGCCACAAGCTGCGCGTGACTACATCAAGCGCATTGAAGAGCTGGTAGGCGCGCCGATCGACATCATTTCGACCGGCCCGGACCGCAACGAGACCATCGTCCTGCGTCATCCGTTCGCCTGATCTGCCCTCCAGGCTGATCTGACGCCGCGGTCCTGAAAAGGATCGCGGCGTTTTTATTTGTGGGTTTACCCGCGAAGAGGCCAGTACAGGAAAACTCATTGCTAGACCTTGGCGTTTTTCCCTGCGGTATACGGCACAACCCTTGCTGTAAGAAGTTTCTGTAGATGCCATCAAAATAGTGGCGCCAGAAAACACGAGGGTTACACCGTGTCTGCCATCCTTTCACTGTTACGAAGCCGCCTCTTGCGGCCTGTGTTTGTTGCCCTTGGTATCGCCCTTTTGGTGCAAGTGCTGGTGGCCGTTGCGCTGACCCGCAGCACCGTGACGGCTTTGGAGGCCGACCTGGGGGAGCGTTTGGGCAAAGACAGCCGCCAGCTCGCCAGCGAGCTGGAGCAGGCCGGGCAAGATGTTCGCGGGGGCCTGGAGAGCCTCTCCAGCAGCACCCGTCAGCGCTTGAGCGCGGGTCTTTCCACGCGGCTGCAGGACGAACAGCAGCAGTTGCGGGCCACCCTGGAGAAAAACCTCAAGGATTCGGCCAACGACATGGCCGAGCTGCTGGCATCGGTCGCCCCGCGGGCGATCTGGGACAACGATGTGCCGATGCTCTCCGACTTCGCTCGCCGCGCCCAGCGCAACCCCAACGTGCTGTTCGTGATTTATGACGATGCCCAGGGCCAGCACCTTACCCGCTACTTGAACCGGCAGAATCCGATCAACCAGGCCTTGATCGAGAAGGGCCAGGGTGAGAGAGCGCTGGATAAGGTGCTCGATGCTGCGCGTCGCGATCCATCGGTGTATTTCGTCGAAGCGTCGATCAACCCCAATGGTGCCGAGATCGGCAAAGTGCTGATGGGGGTTTCCACGGCCGGTGTTGACCAGCAGCTCAAGGCTCTCGACCAGCGGTTCAGTGCCCTGATCGCCAGCGGTGAGCAACTGGTTGGCGATAGCCTGGGTGCGGCGGCCGCCGACAGTGGCAAGGCCCTGCGCGAGCGCCTGCAAACCGCGCAGGCCAGCGCCAGCGCGATGCAGGCCAACACCGCACAGACCGTGCGCGATGCGGCTGCCGAGCTGCGTTGGCGGATTGGCCTGGGCCTGGTGGTGGTCGGCCTGGGTGTGCTGCTAGTGGTCGCCGTGGTGCTGGGTCGCCGCGTGCTCAGCAAGCTGCGCCTGCTGATTGCAGCGCTCAACGATCTGGCTGCCGGCGAAGGCGACCTGACCAAGCGCGTGACCCTCGACAGCCGCGACGAGATCGGTGACATGGCGTCGGCGGTCAACCGCTTTGTCGACAAGCTGCAGCCTATCGTCCGCGAAGCCGGTGAGGTGGCCCAGCGTACCGGGGTCGAGATCGGCACCATGGCCCAGCGCAACGCCGGTGCCGATGCCGCAGCGGCGTTGCAGCGTGATGAAGTGGCCGCCAGCCTGCGCGACCTGTCGAGCATGGCTGACGAGGCCCAGGCCGAAAGCCACGCCATGCAGGCGGCGTTGCAGCAGGTCGTGGACATTCGCCAGGCAACCGACGAGAACAGCCGTTCTTCCACGCAACTGGCGAGCCTGATCGAGAACCTGGCCGGCCAGGTCGAAACGGGTTCGCAGGTGATCGAGCGTCTTGCCAAGCAGAGCGAGCAGATCGAAGTGGTGCTGACTGTCATCCATGGTATTGCCGAGCAGACCAACCTGCTGGCCCTTAATGCTGCAATCGAAGCTGCGCGCGCTGGTGAGACGGGTCGCGGCTTTGCCGTGGTGGCCGATGAGGTGCGAGCGCTGGCGAGCAAGACCCAAAGCTCTACCGGCGACATCCAGGCGCACATTGCTGCCCTGCAGAAAGGTGCCAAGGAGGCGGTAGCGACCATCAGCCAGGCCGGGCTCAAGGCCAGCGAAGGGCTGTTGGTGTTGCGGGACAACGAGCGTCGCCAGCAGTCGGTGCAAGCCGCCGTGGAGCAGGTGCACGCGGCGATCGGCCTGGCGACCCGCGCTGCTGAGCAGCAGGCCAGCGGCGCGCAGGCAGTGCGCGGGCGAGTGGAGAACATCCATGCCCAGGCCGAGCGCTCGGCCGAGGTGGTGATGCAGACCACGGCCAGCAGCAAGGTGCTGGATGACTTGGCGGCCCAATTGCGCGCCAGCCTTGGTCAGTTCAGGGCTTGAAGCTTGCGCGGTCCCTTGTAGGAGCGGCCTTGTGTCGCGAAAGGGCTGCGCAGCAGGCCTGGGATTTCTGCTTCAACGCTGACATTGCCGGGGCCGCTTTGCGGCCCTTTCGCGACACAAGGCCGCTCCTACAGCGAGTCATGTTGCTATGCTGTCGGCGACACATGACAAAGGGAGTTGCTCATGTCCGCCCAATTGGTCGCCGCCCAGGCCGACCTGGATTTCCTGCACAGTGACAGCGTACAGCTCACTGCCCCGATGACCGCCCTGCAAGCCTACTGCGCCATGACCTCGAATGTCCCAGGCTGGCTGGCCAGGGCCTTCCGCATTCGCGACTTCATCTCCCGTCGTTTCAATGTCGCCGATATCCACGGCTTCTCTACCCGCGATCCAGCGCATGTGCCAGCTGTCGGCGAACACCTGGACTTCTTCACCGTCGAGGCCATCAGCGACGAGCAATTGGTGCTGACTTCGCGTGATACGCACTTGGCGGTGATGGTCTGCATGGATGTCGAAGGGCAGCGCTTGAAAGTGACCACGTCGGTGCGGTGTTTCAACGCCTTTGGCCGGCTGTACATGCTGCCGGTAGGGCTGGCCCATGGGTCTATCGTGAAGCGCATGCTGCGCAATATCGAAAGCAGTGGCCCAGGCCGCCAGGCGGCCTGAGCCGTGGGCTCATGCCTTGTTCAGGTACATCCGCGTAGTCAGCAGATAGACAGGCAAACCCGACACCACAATCAGCAGCGCCGCATAAGGCGCCGCCGCTGCGAACTCGACGTTGGCGGTATGCGCCCAGACCTCGGTGGCCAGGGTGGTCATGCCTGTCGGACTGAGCAGCAGGGTAGCGGTCAGCTCCTTCATGGCATCGAGGAACACCAGCGCGAAAGCCGCCGCCATCGCAGGGAAGATGATCGGCAAGGTTACCCGGCAAAACGCGGCGAAGCTGCTCGCACCCAGCGTGCGTGCGGCTTCTTCTAGCGTTGGCGATGCCTTGTTCAGTGCAGTACGCACCGGTGACTGCGCCAGGGGCAGGAACAGCAGCGCATAGGCCAGCAGCAACAGCGCGGTGGTCTGGTACAGGGCCGGCACGTAGTGCAGCGAGAACACCACCAGGGTCAGGGCGATCACCAGGCCGGGCAGGGCGTGCAGCAGGTACGGCAAGCGTTCGGCCCAGATCGCCAGGCGGCCTTTGTAGCGCACCACCAGGAAGCTGACTGGCAGGGCCAGCAGCACACAGAAGCCTGCGCCACCCAGCGAGACCGACAGCGAAGTCAGCAGCGCTTTACTGATCGCCGCCACCGGGAAGGCGGCCGACGAACCCACGCTCAGCCAGTAACCCAGCATGGCCAGCGGGATGCCGCTGCCGAGAATCGCCAAGGCCAGGCAAAACAGCTGCGCCAACGGCGTCCAGCCACGCAGGCGCACCGGTTGCCCACGGCGGGCCACGCCCTGGCCGATACGCACATGACGGGCCTTGCCGCGCACGCGCAGTTCCAGCCACAGCATCAGCAGGCACAGTGCGAGCAGCACGGCCGAGAGCATGGCGGCGTTGGCGTTGCTGAACTCCAGCTCGAATTGCTGGTAGATCGCCGTGGTGAAGGTCTGCAGGCCAAGGATCGACAGCGCGCCGAACTCGACCAGCATGTGCAACGCAATCAGCAGTGCGCCGCCGAGCATCGACGGCCACAGCAGCGGCAGGGTGATCTTGCGGAACACGCCCCAGCGGCTGTAGCCCAGGGTGCGTGCCGACTCTTCAAGCGACGTATCGAGGTTGCGCAGGGTTGCCGCCACCGGCAGGAACACCAGCGGGTACTTGGACAGTGCCATGACCAGGATCGCACCGCCCAAGCCTTCGAAGTCCGAGCTCAGCGATACCCAGGTGAAGCTGCTGACGAACGACGGCACCGCGAACGGCAGGCACAGCACCACGCCCCACAGCCGGCGGCCGGGCAGGTTGCTGCGCTCCAGTAGCCATGCCAGGGCCAGGCCAACCACCAGGCACGCCAGCGTCACCCCGGCCATCAGCATGAGGGTGTTGCGCATCAGCCCCCAGACGAAAGGGCGCCAGAGCAGGTGCAGGGCTTCGCGCCAGCCGGCCTCCCAGGCTTTCATGGCGACGTACAGCAGCGGCAGCAAGCTCATCGCCACCAGGAACAGCACAGGCAGCAGCACCCAGATCGAGGGGCGCTTGCGGCGCGGCACGTAACGTACCGGCACCGGCTCGGACAGGGCGGCAGTCATCAGAGCAGACCGACCTCGCGTTCAAGCTCGATCGCTTCTTCGGCATTGCCCAGGTCGGCTGGCGAGATTTTCGGCGGGCGCAGGTCCTCGAACGGCTTCAGGCCACGGTCGGACACCATGCCCTTGTGCAACGGGTACTCGGCGGTGGTCTGGGTGATCACGCGCTGGCCTTCTTCACTGGCCATCCAGTTGAGCAAGGCCTGGGCTTCCTTCGGATGCTTGCTGGCCTTGACCGCGGCCGCGCCGGAGATGGTCACCAGGTTGCCGGCGTCGCCGTCGGCCAGGTAGTACAGCTTGGAGTCGAGCTTGCCGCGTTCGCGCTCCAAAGCATACCAGTAGTAGTTGTTGACCAGTACGGCGGCGACTTCGCCTTTTTCCACGGCCTTGAGGGCGACCATGTTGTTGGTGTAGGTCTTGCCGAAGGCTTTCAGGCCAGTCAGCCATTCTTCGGTGGCTTCACGCCCGTGCATCTTCAGGATGGCTACAGCTTGCTCCTGAAATGCGCCACTGGTTGGCACGTAGCCGACGCGGCCTTCCCACTCAGGGCCGGCGAAGTCCATCACGGTGGTCGGCAGGTCTTTTTCGTCGATTTTCTTCGGGTTGTACACCACCACGCGGGTGCGGGCGGTCACGCCCATCCAGGTGCCGTTGGCGCCAACGTATTCCTTGGGCAGCATGTTCAGCGTGGCGTCGTCGATCTTCCCCAGCAGGCCCAGTTCGCCCAGGTTGTTCAGTGGCGGAGATTCTTCGGTATAGATGATGTCGGCCGGCGAGCGGTCGCCTTCTTCGATGATCTGGCTGGCCAGCTGGTTGCTGCTGCCCTTGCGGATATTGATATGGATACCGGTCTTGGCCTCGTAGGCCTTGGCGATGGCTTCGCCGATTTCCTTGTGCTGGCCGTTGTACATGGTCAGCGTGACCGGTTCATCTGCCAGGGCTGCCGGAGCGCCGATCACCAGGCTCAGAACTGCGGCAGCCAGTGTACGCATCAGCGGTTGCGGGCGGATCGTCATGCGGGTACTTCCTCGCTTACGGCTTCATATTCGGAAACAATGGTAAACGAAATCGTTTCTCAAGTGGCCGGGTGACGAGAAATTCATCGGCAGACGAAAGTGCAACCCATGAAGGTGTGCCTGCAGTGCTGGCCTCTTCGCGGGCAAGCCCGCTCCCACAGGGGTTGTGCTGGGCATTGGGGGAGGGGATATAAAAATCGCAGGCAAGAAAAAACCCACTAGCAAGCTAGTGGGTTTTTATATGGTGCCCAGGAGAAGACTCGAACTTCCACGACCGTTAAGTCACTGATACCTGAAACCAGCGCGTCTACCAATTCCGCCACCTGGGCAAAGCTTTACATCATCTGGAGAAGGCGACTATCGTTCGCTTTCACACAGTAGTAACAGATCCTTGGTCATCTGTTACCAGAAAATTTTGGTGCCCAGGAGAAGACTCGAACTTCCACGACCTTGCGGTCACTGATACCTGAAACCAGCGCGTCTACCAATTCCGCCACCTGGGCACACATTCGAGATTAAAAGATGCTTTACAGCGCCGTTCATCTCTACTACAACTTCGGGCTTGTCCGTCGTTGTGGTGCGCACTATACGGACGGTCCTGGGGGCTGTAAACCCCCCAAGCGAAAAAAATTTCAAAAAATTCAACTTGTTGATTCCGAAGGCCTATTGCTCCCCTCTACAGACTGCAGCGGGGGCTGTCCAAGGCTGACATTTCCGGTTTCAATACACACATGCCAGAATTCCTATCTATATACCCCAAGGTGAACCCCTTCTGATGGCCGATTGGCAATCCCTCGATCCCGAGGCCGCTCGCGAAGCGGAAAAATACGACAACCCCATTCCCAGCCGTGAGCTGATCCTGCAGCGCCTCGCCGACCGTGGCGAACCGGCCGCGCGCGAGGAGCTGGCGGCAGAGTTCGGTCTTTATGAAGAAGACCAGATCGAAGCCCTGCGCCGCCGCCTGCGTGCCATGGAACGTGACGGCCAGCTTATCTATACCCGGCGCGGCACTTATGCCCCGGTAGACAAGCTGGACCTGATCTGTGGCCGTGTCTCCGGTCACCGTGACGGCTTTGGCTTCCTTATCCCCGATGACGGCAGCGAAGACCTGTTCCTCAGCCCGTCGCAGATGCGCCTGGTGTTCGACGGCGACCGTGGCCTGGCCCGCGTCTCGGGCGTCGACCGCCGTGGTCGTCGCGAAGGCGTGCTGGTCGAGGTCATTTCCCGGGCGCATGAAAGCGTGGTCGGCCGCTACTTCGAAGAAGGCGGCATTGGCTACGTGACCCCGGACAATCCGAAGATCCAGCAGGAAGTGCTGGTGACGGCCGGGCGTAACGGTGGCGCCAAGATTGGCCAGTTCGTCGAGATCAAGATCACCCACTGGCCTACGCCGCGCTTCCAGCCACAGGGTGATGTGGTCGAGGTGATCGGCAACTACATGGCCCCGGGCATGGAAATCGACGTTGCCCTGCGCAGCTATGACATTCCCCATGTCTGGCCCAACGATGTGGTCAAGGAAGCGCGCAAGTTCCGCTCCGAAGTCGAAGAGAAAGACAAGGAAAAGCGCATCGACCTGCGCCACCTGCCGTTCGTCACCATCGACGGCGAGGATGCCCGCGACTTCGATGACGCCGTCTATTGCGAACCGTTGGGCAAGCTGCGCATGTTCTCTGGCGGCTGGCGCCTGTACGTGGCGATCGCCGACGTCTCCAGCTACGTGCGCCTGGGCTCGGCCCTGGACAACGAAGCCCAGCAGCGTGGCAACTCGGTGTATTTCCCAGAGCGCGTGGTGCCGATGCTCCCCGAGGAGCTGTCCAATGGCCTGTGCTCGCTGAACCCGCATGTCGACCGCCTGGCCATGGTCTGCGAAATGACCATGAACAAAGCCGGCCAGATGGTCGACTACCAGTTCTACGAGGGGGTGATCCATTCCCATGCCCGCCTGACCTACAACAAGGTCAGCAGCATGCTCGAGCATGCCCGTACCCGTGAGGGCAAGGCGCTGCGCGAGGAATACAAGGAAGTCGTGCCGCACCTCAAGAACCTGTACAACCTGTACAAGGTGCTGCTGGACGCCCGTCACGCCCGGGGTGCCATCGATTTCGAGACCCAGGAAACCCGCATCATCTTCGGTGACGAGCGCAAGATCGCGGAAATCCGCCCGACCGTGCGCAACGATGCCCACAAGCTGATCGAAGAGTGCATGCTGGCGGCCAACGTCGCCACCGCAGCGTTCCTGCAGAAGCATGAAGTGCCTGCCCTTTACCGTGTGCACGACGGCCCACCGCCCGAGCGCCTGGAAAAACTGCGTGCTTTCCTCGGCGAGCTGGGCCTGACCCTGCACAAGGGCAAGGACCCGTCGCCGAAGGACTACCAGGCCCTGCTGGCAAGCATCGCCGGGCGCCCGGACTTCCACCTGATCCAGACCGTGATGCTGCGCTCGCTGAGCCAGGCGGTGTACAGCACCGACAACAACGGCCACTTCGGCTTGAACTACGAGGCGTACACCCACTTCACCTCGCCGATCCGCCGTTACCCCGACCTGCTGGTGCACCGCGCCATCCGCAGCATCATCCGCTCCAAGGTCGATACCCCGCACGTCAAGCGCGCAGGCGCCATGAGTATTCCCAAGGCGCGTATCTACCCGTATGACGTGAATGCGCTCGACCAGCTCGGTGAGCAGTGCTCGATGACCGAACGCCGTGCCGATGAAGCCACCCGTGACGTGGTCAACTGGCTCAAGTGCGAGTTCATGAAGGATCGCGTGGGCGAGACCTTCCCAGGTGTGATCACGGCAGTCACCGGCTTTGGCCTGTTCGTCGAGCTGACCGACATCTATGTGGAAGGCCTGGTCCACGTCAGTGCGCTGCCGGGCGACTACTACCACTTCGACCCGGTGCACCACCGCCTGTCGGGCGAGCGCACCGGGCGTAGCTTCCGCCTGGGCGACACCATCGAGGTCAAGGTCATGCGCGTCGACCTCGACGAGCGCAAGATCGACTTCGAAGTTTCCGAGCAGCAGCTCAGTGCGCCGATCGGTCGCAAGGGGCGTGGTGCTGCTGCGCCAGTCGCCGGGAAGTCCGAGCCAGTGGCCGAGGCCAAGGCCACGCCAAAACCGCGCAGCCGCAAGAGCGAAACTGCCGAAGCGTACTTCCCCAAAGACGCCGTGCAGCGTAACGCCGAAGTGCGCAAGAGCCGTGAAATGAAGAAGGCGCTGATGAGCGAGGCGCGCAGCGGCGGCCACGCCGGCAGCAAGTCGGAAAAGGGCGGCAAGCCGTCTGGCAAGCCGACCAAGCACCGTAAAGGCCCGTCGAAGTCCGGCGCGCCACGCAAGAGCAAGAACAAGTCATGAGTCAGCTGGAAAAGATCTACGGCGTGCACGCCGTGCAGGCATTGCTGCAACACCATCCAAAGCGGGTCAAGCAGATCTGGCTGTCGGAAGGGCGTAGCGAGCCACGCATACAGGCGTTGCTGGAACTGGCCGCGCAGAACCGCGTGCCGGTCGGCCAGGCCGAGCGCCGTGAGCTGGATGCCTGGGTCGAGGGCGTGCACCAGGGCGTGGTCGCCGAGGTCAGCCCGAGCCAGGTGTGGGGTGAGTTGATGCTTGAGGAACTGCTCGAGCGCAGCGAAACGCCGCCGCTGATCCTGGTACTCGATGGCGTGACCGACCCGCACAACCTTGGCGCTTGCCTGCGCACCGCCGATGCGGCCGGTGCCACGGCGGTGATCGTGCCCAAGGACAAGTCGGCAACCCTGACCCCGGTCGTGCGCAAGGTGGCCTGCGGCGCGGCCGAAGTGATTCCACTGGTGGCCGTGACCAACCTGGCGCGCACCCTGGAGAAGCTGCAGCAGCGTGGCCTGTGGGTGGTTGGCACGGCTGGCGAAGCTGAGCAGGAGATCTACCAGCAGGACCTGACCGGCCCACTGGTAATGATCATGGGTGCGGAAGGCAAGGGCATGCGCCGTCTGACCCGCGAGCATTGCGATTTTCTGGTGAAATTGCCGATGAGCGGTAGCGTCAGCAGCCTGAACGTGTCGGTGGCGACGGGCGTGTGCCTGTTCGAGGCTGTACGCCAGCGTCAGGCCAAGCGCTGATCGTCAGCCTGTACTGGCCTCTTCGCGGCGGTTCGACGCCTCGATAAACCCGCTCCCACAGATGTTGTGCGATCCCTGTAGGAGCGGGCTTGCTCCGCGAAAGGGCCAGTGGCCTGTGAATATATTTCCGGCTGTTCAAATATTCACCAATCACCTTGCTTGTGCGCCACGCCTTCTCTACAATTGCGCCCCTTGCCGAGCTGGCAGGCGCATATGTGCCTCCCCTCCGTGCAAGACATACAGTGTCATTCACTCCTTGTCTGACCAGATTCGCTGGCAGACTACTAACCCGTAAGGAGCATTCATGCGTCATTACGAAATCATCTTCCTGGTTCACCCGGACCAGAGCGAGCAAGTCGGCGGCATGGTTGAGCGTTACACCAAGCTGATCGAAGAAGATGGCGGCAAGATCCACCGCCTGGAAGACTGGGGCCGTCGTCAACTGGCCTACGCAATCAACAATGTTCACAAGGCTCACTACGTGATGCTGAACGTTGAGTGCACCGGCAAGGCCCTGGCCGAGCTGGAAGACAACTTCCGCTACAACGATGCCGTTATCCGTAACCTCGTCATCCGTCGCGACGAAGCCGTAACCGGCCAGTCCGAGATGCTGAAGGCTGAAGAAAACCGCAGCGAGCGCCGTGAGCGTCGTGAGCGTCCTGAGCATGCTGAATCCGCCGACGGCGACGACAGCAATGACAGCGACTCCAGCGATAACGCTGACGAGTAATCCACGGACCTTTAGAGGAGCCTATTAAATGGCACGTTTCTTCCGTCGTCGTAAATTCTGCCGCTTCACTGCTGAAGACGTGAAAGAGATCGACTTCAAAGATCTCAACACCCTGAAAGCTTACGTATCCGAAACCGGCAAGATCGTTCCAAGCCGTATCACCGGTACCAAAGCTCGTTATCAGCGTCAGCTGGCTACCGCTATCAAGCGCGCCCGCTTCCTGGCCCTGCTGCCCTACACCGACAGCCACGGCCGCTGAGACCGGGTCGTCGACAAGCAGTAAGGGATTAGCATGCGAGCGTTAGCAAGTTTCATCATGCGCGGTCGTGTGCAGGCCACCCTGGTGGTGGTCATCAGCGCGGTACTGCCGCTGCTGTTCTGGTTGAGTGCCGCTGCCGGTAGCCTTGTGCTGCTGCGGCGTGGGTTCAAGGATGCTTCAACGGTCATCGCCGGCGGCCTGCTGGCCGGGCTGGCCGTGTGGTTGATGGGCGATCCGATCACCTTCCTGGTGATCGCCGGTGCCCTGGGCCTGGCCGCGCTGTTGCGCGCCGAACATCCCTGGAGTCGTGTGCTGGTCGCCAGTGCCGTGTTTGCCGTGGTTTTCAGCCTCGTGCTCGACATGGCATTGGCACAGACCTTCGATGTGCTGGCCAAGGCGTTTGCCGAAGCCATGCCGAAAATCGAAGGGGAGCCGGTGCTCTCCGGTGAGCTGATCCGCCCTGTGCTGGTCGCTTCCACAGCAGTGACGGTGCAATTGTTCAGCGTGTTGGCCCTGGTGCTGGCGCGTTATTGGCAAGCAGCGTTGTACAACCCTGGAGGCTTCGGTCGCGAATTTCGCGAACTGAGGTTGCCGAAGCAGACCATGGCGGTCTTGGTGGCAGTGATGGTGGTGGCTCCGTTTATCGGGTCGCAATTCATCATCCTGGCATCGGCGTCGAGCCTGGTACTGGTGCTGGCTGGCATCGCCTTGATGCACGGCCTCGTGGCACAGGGGCGACTGGCCGGTTTCTGGCTGGTGGGCATGTACGTGACGTTGCCGCTGATCATGCAGCTGATCTACCCGTTGCTGATGGTCCTGGCCATTGTCGACAGCCTGATTGATTTTCGCGGTCGCAAGTCCCCTCCGGGGAAAGACTCCGCGAACGGTGAAGGTTAAAAGTTAAGAGGTTTTACCAAATGGAACTGATCCTGCTGGAAAAAGTCGCTAACCTGGGCAACCTGGGCGACAAAGTTAAAGTTAAGGCTGGTTACGGCCGTAACTTCCTGCTGCCATTCGGCAAGGCCACCGTTGCCAACGCCGCCAACCTGGCTGCGTTCGAAGAGCGTCGCGCCGAGCTGGAAAAAGCAGCTGCTGAGCGTAAAGCTTCGGCTGAAAGCCGTGCTGCCCAACTGGCCGAGCTGGAAGTGACCATCACTGCCACCGCTGGCGACGAAGGCAAGCTGTTCGGTTCGATCGGCACCCACGACATCGCTGACGCCCTGACCGCCTCCGGCGTTGAAGTAGCTAAAGCTGAAGTTCGTCTGCCGAACGGCACCATCCGTCAGGTTGGCGAATACGACGTAGCCGTGCACCTGCACAGCGACGTTGAAGCCACCGTACGCGTGGTCGTCGTAGCTGCCTAAGCTGCACTGACTGGTGGTCCCTCACGGGGTAGCCGGTTAACATCGGGCACGGTCCTGTTCACTCAGGCCGTGCCCTTTGTCTTTTTCATCCTCCAGAATTTTTTCGTGGCCATGAACGAGATCACCAACTCCGAACAGCTCGACCTGCAAACCGCTGCCCTGAAGGTGCCGCCGCATTCCATCGAGGCCGAACAGGCCGTGCTCGGTGGCCTCATGCTGGACAACAACGCCTGGGAGCGGGTACTGGACCAGGTCTCGGATGGCGATTTCTATCGGCATGACCACCGCCTGATCTTCCGTGCCGTGCACAAGCTGGCCGATGCCAACCAGCCATTCGACGTGGTGACCCTGCACGAGCAGCTGGACAAGGAAGGCCTTTCGTCACAGGTTGGCGGCCTGGCATACCTGGCCGAACTGGCCAAGAACACCCCATCGGTGGCCAACATCAAGGCCTACGCCGCGATCATTCGCGAGCGGGCGACCCTGCGCCAGCTGATCAGCATCAGTACCGACATCGCTGACAACGCTTTCAACCCGCAAGGGCGCAATGCCGAGGAAATCCTCGACGATGCCGAGCGGCAGATCTTCCAGATCGCCGAGGCGCGGCCTAAAACCGGTGGCCCGGTGGGTGTCAACGAACTGCTGACCATGGCCATCGACCGCATCGACACGCTGTTCAACTCCGACAGCGACATCACGGGCGTGTCCACCGGCTTCACCGACCTCGACGAGAAGACCAGCGGCCTGCAGCCGGCCGACCTGATCATCGTCGCCGGTCGACCGTCGATGGGTAAGACCACCTTCGCCATGAACCTGGTGGAAAACGCCGTACTGCGTACCGACAAGGCGGTGCTGGTGTTCTCCCTCGAGATGCCAGGTGAATCGCTGATCATGCGTATGCTCTCGTCCCTGGGCCGCATCGACCAGACCAAGGTGCGTTCAGGCCAGCTGGATGACGACGACTGGCCGCGCCTGACCTCGGCGGTCAACCTGCTCAACGATCGCAAGCTGTTCATTGACGATACCGCAGGTATCAGCCCCTCGGAAATGCGTGCGCGTACCCGCCGCCTGGCCCGTGAGCACGGCGAGATCGCCATGATCATGGTCGACTACCTGCAGCTGATGCAGATCCCGGGTTCGGCCGGTGACAACCGGACCAACGAGATTTCCGAGATCTCCCGTTCCCTCAAGGCCCTGGCCAAGGAATTCAACTGCCCGGTGATTGCCCTGTCGCAGCTGAACCGCTCCCTGGAACAGCGGCCGAACAAACGCCCGGTGAACTCCGACTTGCGTGAATCTGGTGCAATCGAGCAGGACGCCGACGTCATCATGTTCGTGTACCGCGACGAGGTGTACCACCCCGAAACCGAGCACAAGGGCGTGGCGGAAATCATCATCGGTAAACAGCGTAACGGCCCCATCGGCTTCGTGCGCCTGGCGTTCATCGGCAAGTACACCCGCTTCGAAAACCTTGCGCCGGGTATGTATAACTTCGACGACGACGAATAAGCCTCAGCTTCATGAATCCGACAACCACCGTCGGATTTGGTCAAAATTTGTGCTATATTCCGCGCCCGCGATTTCCCTGCACACCAGAACCGGTCACTGACATGCAAGCAGCCAAACCACTCTACGACTATCCCAAGTACTGGGCCGAATGCTTCGGGCCAGCACCTTTCCTGCCGATGAGCAGGGAGGAGATGGATCTGCTCGGCTGGGATTCCTGCGACATCATCATCGTGACCGGTGACGCCTATGTCGACCACCCGTCGTTCGGCATGGCCATCATCGGCCGCCTGCTGGAAGCCCAGGGCTTCCGCGTGGGCATCATCGCCCAGCCGAACTGGCAGTCGAAAGACGACTTCATGAAGCTCGGCGAGCCGAACCTGTTCTTCGGCGTGGCCGCCGGCAACATGGATTCGATGATCAACCGCTACACCGCGGACAAGAAAATCCGTTCCGACGACGCTTACACCCCCGGCGGGTTGGCCGGCAGCCGTCCGGACCGCGCCAGCCTGGTGTACAGCCAGCGCTGCAAGGAAGCCTACAAGCACGTGCCGATCGTGCTCGGCGGCATCGAGGCTTCGCTGCGCCGCATCGCCCACTACGACTATTGGCAGGACAAGGTCCGCCATTCGATCCTGATCGACGCCAGCGCCGACATCCTGCTGTTCGGCAACGCCGAACGTGCGGTGGTCGAAGTGGCCCAGCGCCTGTCCAATGGCGAGAAGATCGAGACCATCACCGACGTACGCGGTACCGCCTTCGTGCGCCGTGACACGCCGCAAGGCTGGTACGAGATCGACTCGACCCGTATCGATCGCCCCGGCCGCGTCGACAAGATCATCAACCCGTACGTGAACACCCAGGACACCCAGGCCTGCGCCATCGAGCAGGCCAAGGGCGAACAGGAAGACCCGTACGAAGCCAAGGTGGTGCAGATCCTCGACAGCCCGAGCGTTACCCGGGAAAAGTCGGTGATCCGCCTGCCGTCGTTCGAGAAGGTGCGGAACGACCCGGTGCTCTATGCGCACGCCAACCGTGTGCTGCACCTGGAAACCAACCCGGGCAATGCCCGCGCCCTGGTGCAAAAGCACGGTGAGGTGGATGTGTGGTTCAACCCGCCACCCATTCCGATGAGCACCGAGGAAATGGACTACGTATTCGGCATGCCTTATGCCCGTGTGCCGCACCCGGCCTACGGCAAGGAGCGCATCCCGGCCTACGAGATGATCCGATTCTCGGTGAACATCATGCGAGGCTGCTTCGGTGGCTGCACCTTCTGCTCGATCACCGAGCACGAAGGCCGCATCATCCAGAACCGTTCCCACGAGTCGATCCTCAACGAGATCGAGGAGATGCGTGACAAGGTCCCGGGCTTCACCGGGGTGGTCTCCGACCTTGGCGGCCCGACCGCCAACATGTACCGCATCGCTTGCAAGAGCCACGACATCGAGAAGCACTGCCGCAAGCCGTCCTGCGTGTTCCCGGGCATCTGCGAGAACCTCAACACCGACCACAGCTCGTTGATCGAGCTGTACCGCAAGGCCCGCGCCTTGCCGGGTGTGAAGAAGATCCTGATCGCCTCGGGCCTGCGCTACGACCTGGCGGTGGAATCGCCGGAGTACGTCAAGGAGCTGGTTACCCACCACGTTGGCGGCTACCTGAAGATCGCTCCGGAGCATACCGAGCGTGGCCCGCTGGACAAGATGATGAAGCCGGGCATCGGCACCTACGACCGCTTCAAGCGCATGTTCGAGAAGTTCTCCAAAGAGGCGGGCAAGGAACAGTACCTGATCCCGTACTTCATCGCCGCGCACCCAGGCACCACCGACGAAGACATGATGAACCTGGCCCTGTGGCTCAAGGGCAACGGCTTCCGCGCCGACCAGGTGCAAGCGTTCTACCCGTCGCCGATGGCGTCGGCCACGGCCATGTACCATTCGGGCAAGAACCCGCTACGCAAGGTCACGTACAAGAGCGAAGGGGTGGAGATCGTCAAGAGCGACGAGCAGCGCCGCCTGCACAAGGCGTTCCTGCGCTATCACGATCCGAAGGGCTGGCCGATGCTGCGTGAAGCGTTGCAGCGCATGGGCCGTGCCGACCTGATCGGGCCGGGCAAGCATCAGCTGATCCCGCTGCACCAGCCGCAGACCGACACGTATCAGAGCGCGCGCCGCAAGAACTCGACCCCGGCCGGTAGCCACAAGGTGGGCAAGGATCAGAAGATCCTCACCCAGCACACCGGCCTGCCACCGCGGGGCAGCGATGGTAGCAAGCCGTGGGACAAGCGCGAGAAGGCCAAGGCCGAGGCGTTTGCCCGCAACCAGCAGGCGGCCAAAGAGCGCAAGGAAGCCGCCAAGGGTGGTGGCGGCAAGGGCAAGAAGCCGCGTCAGCCCGTCATTCCGCGCTAACAGCCCCCCTTTTGGGACCGCTTTGCGGTCCTTTCGCGACACAAGGCCGCTCCCACATTGATCTGCGTACGCAGTGCTTTGTGGGAGCGGCCTTGTGTCGCGAAAGGCTGCAAAGCAGCCCCGATATCTCGGATCAGTCAGGCTTTTTGTCGACCCACTTCGGCAAAACCGGCGACTCGAACCGTTCCATCCCGTCCAGCAGCTCATCCGCCTGCTGCTCAAGCAACAACATGGCCCGGTGCTGCGGCCGCACGAAGCCTTCTTCGACAATGTGGTCGAGGAACCCGCCCAGCTTCTCGTAGAAGCCATTCACATCGAGCAGCCCCAGCGGCTTGGCGTGATAACCCAGTTGCCCCCAGGTCCACACCTCGAACAGCTCCTCCAGCGTACCCAGGCCACCCGGCAGGGCGATGAAGGCGTCGCTCAGCTCGGCCATGCGTGCCTTGCGCGCATGCATGCCGTCGACCACTTCCAGCCGGCTCAGGCCTTTATGGCCGATCTCGGCGTTCATCAGGCTTTCGGGAATGATCCCGATCACTTCGCCACCCGCAGCCATGGCCGCGTCGGCGACGGTGCCCATCAGGCCGACCGCGCCACCACCGTAGACCAGGGTCAGGCCGCGGCGGGCAATGGCTTGGCCCAGCGCGATGGCCGCCTCACGGTAGGCGGGGTTGGCGCCGATACTGGCGCCACAGAACACACAAACGGAACGTACAGACATCGTGTTTCTCCAGTCATATCGCTGACAGGGTAAAGCGAATAGTCTGACGTCTCCAACGCTGGTTTCACTCCGGACGGGAGAACTCGCAAGTGGCACCCGTGGCCCCGTGGGCATAGGCGGCGAGTAGGCTGTTCATGAAATTTGTGAAGGTCATTGCGATTGCTCCTAAATGAGAGGTTGTTCCATCGTCCATTAAAAGGGCATGATGTGCTCTTAGATTGGTTGTATACAATCGATCGAACAATTCTACTGGCTGGCCACTTGACACCCCCTTGACCCATGTCAGCAGGGGGCTGAACGGTTTCAGGCAGTCTCGCAATTGATAAAACCCTGCCAAGGAGATTCATGATGTTTGCGAAAGCTGTAGCGGTATCCCTGCTGACCCTCGCCAGCGCTTCTGTCTTCGCAGCCGAGTGCTCGGTAACTGTCGACTCGACCGACCAGATGTCCTTCAACACCAAGGAGATCGTCGTCGACAAGAGCTGCAAGGCATTCACCGTCAACCTGACTCACTCCGGCAACCTGCCGAAGAACGTCATGGGCCACAACGTGGTCATCAGCAAGGAAGCTGACATGCAGCCGATCGCCACCGACGGCCTGGCCGCTGGGATCGAAAAGAATTACCTGAAGGACGGTGATGAGCGCGTCATCGCCCACACCAAGATCATTGGTGCAGGCGAAAAGGACTCGCTGACTTTTGATGTGGCCAAGCTGGTTGCTGGCACAGATTACGGCTTCTTCTGCTCGTTCCCAGGCCACATCTCGATGATGAAGGGCAAGGTCGTCGTCAAGTAAACAAAGCCTGACGCCAAACCCTGTGGGAGCGGGTTTATCGGGGCGCCGAACCGCCCCGAATGCTTTGGTGAATCCACCCTTGCATTCGCAGGTAAACCCGCTGCCACAGGTTCTTCTACAGCCTGATCAAGGAGCGAATGGCAGTTCGCGCTTGTGCTGGGTCTTGCGGTAGGTGGCGACGATTATGTCGAACGCTGCCTGATCCACCGGCTGCCCATGGAGGAAGGCATCGATCTGCTGGTAGGTCACGCCATGGGACGCTTCGTCCGGCTTGCCCGGCTCCAGATCTTCCAGGTCGGCAGTCGGCACCTTCTCCACCAGCGACTCCGGCGCGCCGAAGCTGCGTGCGATCGCCCGCACCTGGTTCTTCACCAACCCGCTCAGCGGCGCCAGGTCGCAAGCGCCGTCACCGAACTTGGTAAAGAAGCCCATCACCGCCTCGGCGGCGTGGTCGGTGCCAATTACCAGGCCGGCGCGAGCGCCGGCGATGGTGTACTGGGCGACCATCCGGGTCCGTGCCTTGACGTTGCCGACCACGAAGTCCACCAGGGCTGGCGAGCCATTCTTCAACTCCACCACTTCGGCTGCCAATGCGCGCACGGCTGGGGCGATATCCACCGTGTGCACCTCATCGGCCTTGATCACCTCGAGGCAGGCCTGGGCGTCGTGCTCGTCATGCTGCACCTGGTACGGCAGGCGCACGGCGATGAAGGTGTAGGCCTGGTCGCCGGTTTCGGCACGCAGCTCGTTGATGGCGCGCTGGGCGAGCAGGGCGGCAGTCAGCGAATCGACGCCGCCGCTGATGCCCAGCACCAGGGTCTTGAGCCGGGCATTGGCCAGGCAGTCCTTGATGAACGCCACGCGCCGGGCGACTTCGGCCTCGAGCGCAGCGGCGTCGGCGAACGGCGGCTGTACTTTCAGCGCCTGGGCAATTTCCTGCTGAACCGCTTGCATGGGTTACTCCTTGCTGGGGACTTTGAATACGTGACGCATGTAGGTGACAAAGTTTTCGTCACGGCACTGGGTCTTGGCGGCCTCGTCCGAAATCTTCGCCACCGGCGAGCCGTTGCAGTCGGTCATTTTAAGCACGATGTTCATGGGCGCCACACCTGGGATGTCGCACGTAAGGTTGGTGCCGATACCGAAGCTGACATTGATGCGACCGCGCAGGGCACGGAAGATTTCCAGTGAGCGGGTCAGGTTGAGCCCATCGGAGAACACCAGGGTCTTGGTCATCGGGTCGATACCCAGCTTCTGGTAATGGGCGATGGCCTTTTCCGCCCAGGCCACCGGCTCGCCCGAGTCATGGCGCAGGCCGTCGAACAGCTTGGCGAAGTACAAGTCGAAATCGTTGAGGAAGGCATCCATGGTGATGCAGTCGGTCAGGGCGATGCCGAGCAGGCCGCGGTACTCGCGGACCCAGCAGTCCAGGGCGGCGATCTGGCTGTCGATCAGCCGTGGGCCGAGCTGCTGGTGGGCCATGATCCACTCGTGGGCCATGGTGCCCAGTGGCTTGATATCCAGTTTCCAGGCCAGGTCGACATTGCTGGTGCCGACGAAGCGGCCCGGGAAGTCGTCGCGCAGCACACGCACCACGTCCTCCTGCACACGGCTGGAAAAGCGCCGGCGGGTACCGAAGTCGGCCACCTGCAGCTCGGCCAGCTCGTCGTCGCTGGCGTGGGCGCGCAGCCAGTCGAACTTGCGGTACAGCTGATCACGGGCTTCGGCCAGGCGCATGCGCGGGTGCAGGTGACGGTTGCGCACCTCGCTGATGATGGCCAGCAGCGGCACTTCGAACAGGATCACGTGCAGCCAGGGGCCTTTCAGGCGCAGGTACAGCTGCCCGTTGTCGATGCCAAGGCGCACATAGCGCAGGTTGAAGCGGAACAGGCGCAGAAAGCGCAGGAAGTCGGGCTTGAGGAAGCTGATGCGTTCGAGGAAGGCCGGCTGGCCATCATCCAGGGTCAGGTCGGCGAGCAGTTCGAGCTGGTGGCGGATCTCGCCAAGGTAGGGGCGCAGGTCCTCGCCGTTGCGGCAGCGGAATTCCCATTCGACGTCGGCGTCTGGGTAGTTGTGTAGCACGCCCTGCATCATGGTGAGCTTGTAGAAGTCGGTGTCGAGCAGGTTATGCACGATGCGCTCGGCGAATGCGCTCTCGCTCATCAAAGGGGGCTCCGGAAACGGCGAATGGTGGACATTGTGCCAGTCTTTTGAGTCTTGTTGTGTCTGGGCCGGCCTCTGCGCGGGCAAGCCAGCTCCCACAGAGGCCGCGTAATAGCCAAATCAGGTGATTTTCCGTGCACCAGCTAGCCTTGGAACAGTGCTGCCTGTAGCAGTCGCGCACCACCGGTGTGCACTTCGGTGACGTCCACTGTTACAGGGCGGTTGCACGTAAACACCTGCCAGGGTTGCAATGATGGCACTCGACGGTTGCTCCTTGTCTGTACGTGTGGTGGCGCCTGCCGCGTGGCAGACGGTTGCACGCTCAATAAAGAAAAGGCCGTCGGTCGCCAGGGGGCAACCGTTGCAGTGTGTTTTCCCGGAAGACAAAACCGATGGCACGGCCCTTGCTCTGAGCACAGGGCTGAGAAGTTGTAGTGCCACACTAAAAAAACTCTAGGAGCACCACCTCATGTCGCAGACGTTTTACAAGAAAGGTTTCCTGGCTCTTGCCGTAGCTACGGCACTGGGTGTTTCTTCGTATGTTCAGGCCGACGTCAAGATCGGCGTCGCGGGCCCCATGACCGGGGCCAACGCAGCGTTTGGCGAGCAGTACATGAAAGGTGCGCAGGCAGCGGCCGACAAGATCAACGCCGCTGGCGGCGTGAATGGCGAGAAGATCGTCCTGGTGAAAGGCGATGATGCCTGCGAGCCGAAGCAGGCCGTGGCCGTGGCCAACCGCCTGGTCGATCAGGACAAGGTGATCGGCGTGGTCGGTCACTTCTGTTCTTCCAACACCATCCCGGCCTCTGAGGTATATGACGAAGCCGGCGTGATCGCCATCACCCCGGGCTCCACCAACCCGCTGGTCACCGAGCGCGGCCTTTCCGCCATGTTCCGCATGTGCGGCCGTGACGACCAGCAGGGTATCGTCGCCGGTGACTACATCGTCGACGTGCTCAAGGGCAAGAAGGTCGCGGTGCTGCACGACAAGGACACCTACGGTCAGGGCCTGGCCGATGCGACTAAGGCACAGCTGGAGAAGCGCGGCGTCAAGCCGGTGCTGTATGAAGGCCTGACCCGCGGCGAAAAAGACTTCAGCGCCGTGGTCACCAAGATCCGTGCTGCCGGTGCCGACGTGGTCTACTTCGGTGGCCTGCATCCGGAAGCGGGCCCGCTGGTGCGCCAGCTGCGCGAGCAGGGCCTGAAGGACGTCAAGTTCATGTCCGATGACGGCATCGTCACCGACGAACTGGTGTCCACCGCCGGCGGCGCGCAGTACGTCGATGGCGTCTACATGACCTTCGGCGCCGACCCGCGCCTGCTGCCAGACAGCAAGGCAGTGGTGGAAGAGTTCCGCAAGGCCGGGACCGAGCCTGAAGGCTACACACTGTATGCTTACGCCTCGCTGCAGGCACTCGCTGCTGCATTTAACGGTGCAGGAAAAAACGAGGGCCAGGCTGCCGCCGCGTGGCTCAAGCAAAACCCAGTGAAGACCGTCATGGGCGAAAAGAAGTGGGACCAAAAGGGTGACCTGACCGTCTCCGACTACGTGGTCTACCAGTGGGACAAGGACGGCAAGTACCACCAGCTGGAAAAACAAAAATAATAACGGCACCTGGCCCGGACGCCCGTCCGGGCCATTGCCCCTGCGGTACCTGTCCTTATTCGGAGACGTGCACGGTTCTGCGCTGCTGGGGCCGCTTCATCCGTGGCTTGTGGTAGTCAGCGTTCGTGCAGTCTCGCTCAGGTGAGATTGCGTTATGGATGGTATTTTCCTGCAGCAACTGGTCAACGGCCTGACCCTCGGGTCGGTCTATGGCCTGATCGCCATCGGCTACACAATGGTCTATGGCATCATCGGCATGATCAACTTCGCGCACGGCGAGGTGTACATGATCTCCGCTTACCTCGCGGCGATCAGCCTGGCATTGCTGGCCTACTTCGGTATCGAGTCGTTCCCCCTGCTGATGCTGGGTACTCTGCTGTTCACCATCGTCGTCACCGGTGTGTATGGCTTCACCATCGAGCGCATCGCCTACAAACCCTTGCGCAACTCCACCCGCCTGGCACCGCTGATCAGTGCCATCGGCATCTCGCTGATCCTGCAGAACTATGCACAGATCAGCCAGGGCGCCCGCCAGCAAGGCGTGCCGACCCTGCTCGAAGGTGCCATGCGCATCGAGGTCGGCACCGGCTTCGTGCAACTGACCTACACCAAGATCTTCATCCTGGTGGCGGCGTTCGTCGGTATGGGCCTGCTGACCTATGTGATCAAGTACACCAAGCTCGGCCGCATGTGCCGCGCTACCCAGCAAGACCGCAAGATGGCCTCGATCCTCGGCATCAACACCGACCGGGTCATCTCCTACGTGTTCGTCATCGGTGCAGTGATGGCCGCCCTGGCCGGCGTGCTGATCACCCTGAACTACGGCACCTTCGACTTCTACGCCGGCTTCATCATCGGTATCAAGGCGTTCACCGCTGCGGTACTGGGCGGCATCGGTTCGCTGCCTGGCGCCATGCTCGGCGGCATCATCCTGGGGATTTCCGAGTCGCTGTTCTCCGGCCTGATCAACTCCGACTACAAGGACGTGTTCAGCTTCTCGCTGCTGGTGATGATCCTTATCTTCCGCCCACAAGGCCTGCTGGGTCGCCCGCTAGTGGCTAAGGTGTGAACATGTCGATTGCCAAGATTGCTTCTGCCTCGGAAACCAACGGTTTCGATATCAAACGCAGCTTGCTGGAGACCATCGTCGCTGGCCTTCTGGCGCTCATCGTCTTCGGTCCGATCGTCGGCGTGGTGCTCGACGGTTACACCTTCAACGCCGAACCACGCCGGGTGGCGTGGCTGGTCGGCGGGGTGATGCTCGGGCGCTTCCTGCTCAGCCTCTTCGTGCAGACCGCCGCCGGCCGGCGCATGCTCGAAGGCTTCGACAGCGGCGGCTCGGGCGTGCACGTCAACGCCCCGGACTACAAGTCCCGGTTGCGCTACATCATCCCGGCGCTGGTGGTGATCGCCATCATCTTCCCGGTGTTCGCCAACAAGTACCTGCTGACCGTGGTCATCCTCGGCCTGATCTACGTGCTGCTGGGCCTGGGCCTGAACATCGTGGTCGGCCTCGCCGGCTTGCTCGACCTGGGCTATGTGGCGTTCTATGCCATCGGTGCCTACGGCCTGGCGCTGGGGTACCAGTACCTCGGCCTGGGCTTCTGGAGCGTGCTGCCGCTGGCGGCCATCGCCGCAGCGCTGGCGGGGTGCATCCTCGGCTTCCCGGTGTTGCGAATGCACGGTGACTACCTGGCGATCGTGACCCTTGGCTTTGGCGAGATCATCCGTCTGGTGCTGAACAACTGGTTGTCGTTCACCGGCGGCCCGAACGGCATGCCGGCGCCGTCGCCGACCTTCTTCGGCCTGGAGTTCGGCCGCAGGGCCAAGGACGGCGGGGTGCCGATCCACGAGTTCCTCGGCATCGACTACAACGCCAACCTCAAGTTCGTGTTCATCTACGCCGTGCTGTTCCTGGTCGTGCTGGCGGTGCTGTACATCAAGCACCGGCTGACCCGCATGCCGGTCGGGCGCGCCTGGGAAGCGCTGCGCGAAGACGAGATCGCCTGCCGCTCGATGGGCCTGAACCACGTACTGGTCAAGCTCTCGGCCTTCACCCTCGGTGCTTCCACCGCAGGCTTGGCCGGGGTGTTCTTTGCCACCTACCAGGGCTTCGTCAACCCGTCGTCGTTCACCTTCTTCGAGTCCGCACTGATCCTCGCCATCGTCGTGCTTGGCGGCATGGGCTCGACCGTCGGCGTGGTGATCGCAGCGTTCGTGCTGACCGTGGCGCCGGAGTTGCTGCGCAGCTTCTCCGAATACCGGGTACTGCTGTTCGGTGTGTTGATGGTGCTGATGATGATCTGGCGACCGCGTGGGCTGATCCGCATCAGCCGTACCGGTGTGACCCCGCGTAAAGGAGTGGCGCCATGAGCGACGAAATCATTCTCTCGGTCGACAACCTGATGATGCAGTTCGGCGGCATCAAGGCGCTCAGCGACGTCAGCCTGAAGGTCAAGCGCAACCAGATCTTCGCCCTAATCGGCCCCAACGGCGCCGGCAAGACCACCGTGTTCAACTGCCTGACCGGCTTCTACAAGGCCAGCGGCGGGCGTATCGAGCTGAACGTGCGCGGCAGCCGCACCAACGTCATCCAGCTGCTTGGCGAGCGCTTCCAGGCGGCCGACTTCGTGTCGCCGGCGCGCTTTGCCAACCGCCTGTACTACAAGATGTTCGGCGGTACTCACCTGGTCAACCGCGCAGGCCTGGCGCGCACCTTCCAGAACATCCGCCTGTTCAAGGAAATGTCGGTGGTGGAAAACCTGCTGGTAGCCCAGCACATGTGGGTCAACCGCAACCTGGTGGCCGGGGTGCTCAACACCAAGGCCTATCGCAAGGCCGAAAGCGACGCCCTCGACCACGCATTCTACTGGCTGGAAGTGGTCGACCTGGTCGACTGCGCCAACCGTCTGGCTGGCGAGTTGTCGTACGGCCAGCAGCGTCGCCTGGAAATTGCCCGGGCCATGTGCACGCGGCCGAAGATCATCTGCCTGGACGAACCGGCAGCAGGCCTGAATCCGCAGGAAACCGAAGCCCTCAGCCGCATGATCCGTGTGCTGCGGGACGAGCATGACATCACTGTGGTGTTGATCGAGCACGACATGGGCATGGTCATGAGCATTTCCGACCATATCGTCGTGCTGGACCACGGCAACGTGATTGCCGAAGGCGCGCCGCAGGATATCCGCCACAACCCGACGGTGATCGCCGCCTACCTGGGTGCAGACGAAGAGGAACTGGTATGAGTGCACCCATTCTCGAGCTGAAGGACCTGGACGTGTTCTACGGGCCGATCCAGGCGCTGAAAAAGGTCTCGATGCACATCAACGAAGGCGAGACGGTCAGCCTGATCGGTGCCAACGGCGCCGGCAAGTCGACCCTGCTGATGTCGATCTTCGGCCAGCCGCGGGCGGCGGCGGGGCATATCGTCTACCGCGGCACCGACATCACCCGCAAGTCGTCGCACTACATCGCCTCCAACGGCATTGCCCAGTCACCGGAGGGGCGCCGGGTGTTTCCCGACATGACCGTCGAGGAGAACCTGATGATGGGCACCATCCCCATCGGCGACAAACATGCCGACGAAGACATGCAGCGCATGTACGACTTGTTCCCGCGGCTGAAGGAGCGGCGTAACCAGCGGGCCATGACCATGTCCGGTGGCGAGCAGCAGATGCTGGCCATTGCCCGGGCGCTGATGAGCCGGCCGAAGCTGCTGTTGCTGGACGAACCATCGCTGGGGCTGGCGCCGATCGTGGTCAAGCAGATCTTCGCGACCCTGCGCGAACTGGCCAAGAGCGGGATGACGATCTTCCTTGTGGAACAGAACGCCAACCATGCACTGAAGCTGTCGGACCGGGCTTACGTGATGGTCAACGGGCAGATCCGCATGAGCGGGACGGGGCAGGAGCTGCTGGTCAACGAGGAGGTCCGCAACGCGTATCTTGGCGGGCATTGAGTGATAGCCGGGGCTGCACTGCAGCCCCTTTGTTCAATGTGGACAACTTGTCGCATATCTTTCTCGAGCCACGCTACGATCCCCTCGCAAGCCTTTGTTTCCACAGGGCAGATGTTGTCCACGATTCATGTGGAGCCGCCTGTGGAAAACATGGTGGCATCTCGCGCTATCCCTTTATTCACAAGGCCTGCAAGGATCTGGTCATAATTTGATCAGTTACCCTCGGTGCCTGTTCCCAGCGGCATTTTCTACACCGGAGCACTCCTGTAGATTGCGCTTGATTTCCTGTGGATAACTCTGTGAAGAAGCATTGGACAGACCGCTGTAGGCGGCATGCTTGAAAGCGTTGCGCCATCACCGAAAGATATCCACCGACCCCGTCAAGCTGAAAGGGTTCCGCGCAGGCGACAAGTTGCCCCCAATCCATGGGGAAAGCCTTGTGGATAACATGCGTATAGCTGGCGTCGAGCCCTCTGCCACAAGGGTTTGCCACATATGAACAAAAAATGAACAGCGGCCTGAACGGCTTGCTGCCAGCGTCTGGCGCGGGCATGCTGCAAAGCTGCCGATGACAACCTACCGTGAGGAACAGAGCATGACGTCCACCGTATTCATCACTGGCGCCACTTCCGGCTTTGGCGAGGCCACCGCCCGCCGTTTCGCCGAGGCCGGCTGGAAGCTGGTGCTCACCGGTCGTCGCAAGGAACGCCTGGATGCCCTGTGCGCCGAGCTGTCGGCCAAGACCGAAGTGCACGGCCTGGCCGTCGATGTGCGTGATCGCAAGGCCATGGAGCAGGCCATCGCCAGCCTGCCGGCCGGTTTCGACAAGCTGCGCGGCCTGGTCAACAACGCCGGCCTGGCGCTGGGTGTGGACGCTGCGCAGAACTGCAGCCTGGACGACTGGGAAACCATGGTCGACACCAACATCAAGGGCCTGATGTACACCACCCATATGCTGCTGCCACGCCTGATCGCCCATGGTCGCGGCGCGTCGATCCTCAACGTCGGTTCCGTGGCGGGCAACTACCCCTACCCGGGCAGTAACGTGTATGGCGGCACCAAGGCCTTCGTCGGCCAGTTCTCGCTGAGCCTGCGCTGCGACCTGCGCGGCACGGGTGTGAGGGTGAGCAACATCGAGCCGGGCCTGTGCGAGAGCGAGTTCTCGCTGGTGCGCAACAATGGTGACCAGGCCAAGTACGACGCCACCTACGCGGGCGCCGAGCCAATCCAGCCGCAGGACATCGCCGAGACCATCTTCTGGATCCTCAATCAGCCGGCGCACATCAACATCAACAGCCTCGAACTGATGCCGGTGCGCCAGGACTTCGCCGGGCTGTCGATCGACCGCTCCACCAGGGACTGATCCGAGGACCCTCCCACAGGAGAGGTTTCAGGCCAGGCGCTGCAAGCCTTCCAGGCAGGTAGCAAGGTGATAAGGCGTAGTCGAGGGCATGTCATGCCGGCTCACCGCCCCTTCACCATCCCGGCACTCATACCAGCCACCGGCATGCAGAAACTGCTGTTCCATCGCCTTCAACTGGACCAGCAGTTTCGCCTCATTGCCCGCGCGCAACACCAGCGCCCGCAGGTATTCCGCCTGTGCCCAGATCCGCTGGGTCGCATCGAGCACGTTGCCTTCCACGTCGAGCATGGCCAGCACGGCCGCATTGTTGACCCCGCACAGCTCGGCATAGCCGAAGGCCCGCTCGATGGAGGCATGCAGCGCAGTCCCGCGCAGCAGCGGCGAGGTTTCCAGCAGGTAGAACCATTCGAACTGATGCCCCGGCTCGAACCAGTTATCCACAGCGCCTCGCGGCTTTTCCAGCATCAGCCCGTGTTGCGGCTCGATGAAGTGTTCCTGCAGGGCTGTGCACAGTTGCAGCAGCGACTGCTGCACGTGCTCGTCCTCGCGTACCGCCAGCACTTGCAGGAAGGCCTCGGCCAGGTGCATCTGCGGGTTCTGCAGCGGGCCGCTGCCGAGGTCGGCCCAGTCTTCGCCAAGGCTGGCTTCGTACAGGCCATCATCGCGGGCGAATTGCTCGTCGACCACTTCCAGGGCGGCATTGAGGGTGGCTTCCACCAGCCCTTCGCCGACCTTGCCCCAGTAGTGCGCGCAGGCGAACACGATAAAGGCGTGGGTGTACAGGTCCTTGCGCCGGTCCAGCGGCTTGCCCTCGGCGTCGATGCTGTAGAACCAGCCGCCATGCTCGGCATCGTGGAAGTGCTTCTGCAACGAACGGAACAGCGCCGCCGCCCGCTCGGCCGCCCCCGGTTGCTCGATACGGCTGCTGAACAGGTACAGCTGACGGGCACAGGCCATGGCCCGGTAGCGCTGCACCGGCAACGGACGGTGCTGGGCGTCGAGGGCCTCGTAGGGCAGGGCCATGTCGGCGTTCCAGCCCGGGCCTTGCCACAGCGGCACGATGCGTTCGGCGAAGTGCTGGTTGAAGCGGGCCAGTTCGGGCAGGGTGGGGCGGGGGTTGGGCATGTTGGCGCTCGTCGCTTTCGGGCAGGGCGCCATGGTAGCAGAACTGGGGTTGTGGGTTGGCTGTGCCGGCCTCTTCGCGGGCAAGCCCGCTCCCACAGGGACCGCACCGGGCCTGAGGGCAACACAATACCTGTGGGAGCGGGCTTGCCCGCGAAAGGGCCAGACCAGGAGAGCGATCAGCTCGGGTTGCCCAGGCCTTGCCAGTGGCGCGCGCCGACGAAGATGAAGCGCAGTTGCTGGGTGATCTTTTCCTGGGCGCTCAGCGCCTGTGAATAACCCGGCTCCGGGCTGTCGATCAGTTCCGGCAGGGTGGCGAACACAGTCTTCACCACCAGGTCGGCCATCACCGCCAGCGCGGCGGTATCCAGGTGTTGCCAGCGCTTCATCCGCGCAAGGTCCGTGGCCAGGTCGTCGCTGATGTCCTGGCGCAGGCGGGCGATGGCCTGGCGCACGGCTTGCGATCCGCCGTATTGCTCGCGGGCGAGGAACAGGAACTGGGCGCGGTGGGCGGCGACCACATCAAGGAAGATGCGCACGGAAGCATCGGTGATGCCGCCGAGCTCGAATTCGTTTTGCCGCACCAGGCGGATGGTCTGGCGGAATGTGGCGTCGACTTCGGCGACCAGCGCCAGGCCCAGGGCGTCCATGTCGGAAAAGTGCCGATAGAAACCGGTAGGCACGATGCCTGCCGCCTTGGCCACTTCGCGCAGGCTCACGCTGCCAAAGCCACGGCCGCTCTCCATGAGCTGGCAGGCGGCGTCCAGCAGGGCCTGGCGGGTCTGTAGCTTCTGTTCGGCGCGCGGCAGCATGGGGCGGGCTTCTGTGACGGTGAGGCTGGGCACTCTAGATAAAAAAACGAAGCCCGGTCAATGGACCGGGCTGGGAGGGGAGCAAGCGGTGTGACAGAGATTGTTGTTTTCGGCCATGGCGATCAGCTCACATGGCTGAGTTCAACCAGACGGTCCGAGCCACCTTCGGCTACACGACCAGAGCGTTCGATCAGGCGGTCAGAGCCACCTTCGGCTACACGACCAGAGCGTTCGATCAAGCGGTCGGAGCCACCTTCGGCTACACGACCAGAGCGTTCGATCAGACGGTCCGAGCCACCTTCGGCTACACGACCGGAGCGTTCGATCAGGCGATCAGAGCCACCTTCGGCTACACGACCGGAGCGTTCGATCAGGCGATCAGAGCCACCTTCGGCGACGCTTTTAAGTGGTTGGGCGATTTCAGCAGCGCTGGAACGCGATTCGGCGGTCAGGTGCTGGTCGGCAGCTGGCAGAGCGAAGGCGTTGGCCGCAAGGATCGACAGGGTCAGGGTCAGCAGGGTGCGTTTCATGATTCGGTGCTCCTCTCGGGGGCTGGAAAGTGGGTACGAAGCCAATGCTACGCCCGGTGACGCCAGAGAGAAGTTCATACGGGTAATGGTAACAATCGACGCTATTGATAGCTTAAGCGCAAGGCTCTATCTCAGGTGTTTGAAGATGTGTTGCGGCTATTTGCCGCTAATGTGTCGAGGCGCCTGAATGCCTGGGATGAGCGCAACGGCCGAGCAAGAAACCCGACAAAACTCGCTATGATGGCCGTCTGCGATAAAACCCAGCGGGTTTTCATCAGTCCCAGATACTGAGTGCCACCGTTACGCCTGCTTTGTGCCATGCCGTCAGGAGAATCACGCAATGACGCGTCCCGCCAGAATTTTCGTCTGGACCATAGCCACCTTGTTCACCCTGCTGGCGATCCTGGTGGTGATCATCGCCACCTTCGACTGGAATCGCGTCAAGCCGCTACTCAACGAGAAGGTATCCGAGGTCTTGCACCGGCCGTTCGCGATCAATGGCAACCTCGCCGTGCACTGGCGCACCGAGCCGGAAGAAGGTGGCTGGCGCGCCTGGGTGCCGTGGCCGCACTTCATTGCCGAAGACCTGACCCTGGGCAACCCTGACTGGCTCAAACAGCCGCAGATGGTCGGCCTGGAGCGCGTGGAGTTCCGCCTGGCGCCGTTGCCACTGGTATTCCAGCGCATCAGCATCCCGCGCATCGATCTGACCAAACCCACCGCCAGCCTTACGCGACTGGCGGATGGCCGCGCCAACTGGACGTTCGACTTCGGGCCCAAGGCCGAAAACGAGGAACCGTCCAGCTGGCAGCTGGACATCGGTGCCATCGGCTTTGACCAAGGCAATGTCAGCTTCGATGACCAGACGTTGAAAACCAGCATGAAGGTGCAGATCGACCCGCTGGGCAAACCGATCCCGTTCAGTGAAATCGTCGGCAAGGCCAGCGCCGAAAAGGCCGGCGGCGCGCAGGATTATGCTTTCGGGCTCAAGGCTCAAGGCCGCTACAAGGGCCAGCCGGTGTCCGGTACCGGCAAGATCGGCGGCCTGCTGGCGCTGCAAGACGCCAGCCAGCCATTCCCGCTGCAGGCCGATGTACACATTGCCGATACCCATGTCGTGCTGGCCGGCACCCTGACCGACCCGCGCAACCTCGGCGCGCTGGATCTGCGCCTGCGCCTGTCCGGTGCCAGCCTGGGCAACCTCTACCCGTTGACCGGCGTGACGCTGCCCGACACCCCGGCCTATTCAACCGACGGCCGGCTCGGCGCCAACCTGCATGCCGCCGAAGGCGCGACCTTCAATTACCAGGGCTTCAACGGCAAGATCGGCGACAGCGACATCCATGGCGACCTGGCGTTCGTCGCCAGCCAGCCACGTCCCAAGCTCTCCGGCAACCTGGTGTCCAACCAGTTGCTGTTCAAGGACCTGGCGCCGCTGATCGGTGCCGACTCCAACACCGAGCAGAAGGCCCGCGGCGGTGCCAGCAAACAGCCGGCCGACAAGGTGCTGCCGGTTGAAGAGTTCCGCACCGAGCGTTGGCGAGCCATGGACGCCGACGTCACCTTTGCCGGCAAGCGCATCGTGCACAGCGAAAAGCTGCCATTCAACGACCTGTCCGCCCACGTGATCCTCGACGATGGCCTGCTGCGCCTGGAGCCGCTGCGCTTTGGCGTAGCCGGTGGCAGCCTGGCTTCGAACATTCGCCTGGACGGCCGCAACGTGCCGCTGCAGGGGCGTGCCCAGCTGACAGCCCGTGGCTTCAAGCTCAAAGAGCTGTACCCCACCTTTGCGCCGATGCAGACCAGCTTCGGCGAGTTGAACGGCGATGCCGACATCAGCGGGCGTGGCAACTCGGTGGCGGCATTGTTGGGCACGGCCAATGGCAACCTGCGCATGTTGATCAACGATGGTGCCATCAGCCGCAGCCTGATGGAGATCGCCGGGCTGAATGTCGGCAATTACGTGGTCGGCAAACTGTTTGGTGACGAGGACGTGAAGATCAACTGCGCGGCGGCCGATGTCGGGATCAAGGACGGGCTGGCGAGCACGCGGTTGTTCATCTTCGACACCGAGAACGCGATCATCTACATCAACGGCACGGCCAACTTTGCCAGTGAGCAGCTCGACTTGAAGGTCACCCCGGAGTCCAAGGGGCTGCGGCTGTTCTCGTTGCGTTCGCCGCTGTATGTGCGCGGGCCGTTTGCCAAGCCGAGTGCCGGGGTGCAGGCAGTGCCGCTGGCGCTGCGTGGGGCGGGGATGGTGGCGTTGGGCGTGGTTGCCGGGCCGGCGGCTGGGTTGCTGGCGCTGGTGGCGCCCAGCAGCGGTGATGCGCCCAACCAGTGCACGCCGTTGCTGCAGCAGATGAAAGCCGGCAAGGCGCCGGCTGCGGTGAAAAAGCAGAAATAGCAGGGGGCTGCTTTGCAGCCCTTTCGCGACACAAGGCCGCTCCTACACAGGATTACGCGATTCCCTGTAGGAGCGGCCTTGTGTCGCGAAAGGGGTGCAAAGCGCCCCCAGCAATTACAGCCCTTGCAGCAGGTCGGACATGTCGTCCGCGTGCTCTTCTTCCTGGGCCAGGATGTCTTCGAAGATCCGCCGGGTAGTGGGGTCTTTATCGCCAATGTACTGAATGATCTCGCGATAGCTGTCGATGGCAATTCGCTCTGCCACCAAGTCCTCCAGCACCATCTCCTTCAGCGAACTACCCGCCACATACTGCGCATGGGAATTCTTGCTGAGGTTGTCCGGGTTGAAGTCCGGCTCGCCGCCCAGCTGCACGATGCGTTCGGCCAGTTTGTCGGCATGTTCGGCTTCCTGGTTCGCATGCTCCAGGAACTCGCTGGCCGCCACGCTGGCCTTGATCCCGCTGGCCATGAAGTAATGGCGCTTGTAGCGCAGCACGCAGACCAGCTCGGTGGCCAGCGACTCGTTGAGCAGGCGCAGGATTTCCTGGCGGTCGGCGTGGTAGCCCTCGGTCACCGCCCCTTGCTCGACATGCTGACGGGCACGTTCGCGCAGGGTTTGCACATCGGTCAGTTCAACGTTGCTCATGGTTGTCTCCAAACATATCAGGTCGGGTGGTCACGGTTGGCGGGACGCTCAAGCGCCATGGGCGGCTTTGCTGTCCTCTTCTCGTTGCTTGCAAGTCTTGAAGCCCTTGGCATCGACATGGCCGGTGGCGTCGAAGCGCACGTAGTACGGCTGCTGGTGGCCGTCGCGGTTGAGGATGTAGTCGTTGCAGGTCCCGCCGTGCGGCAGGTCGATCACGTTCGACGGGCTGCCGCCAATGGCGATGACCTTCTGCATGGTCATGCCGTTTTCCACCTGCTTGACCAGCGGTTCGTCGCGGAAGGTGACGTAGTCCACCGGGTTTTCCGGGCGGTTGCTGCAGCCGGCCAGCGCCGCGCTTGCCAGAAGGATTGCCAGGGTCTGCTTGTACATGGTCCCGCTCCTTGCAAAGGGTCTGTTTGGCTTGGAACCCTGCGAAGCGCCAGGAGTTCGATTGCGGTGGTCATCGAAGCGGCGCTAGTGTTGGCTGGTCGTCCACGCAAAGGAGTTCAAGCCATGCAGCAGGCGTTGGCCACGCGATACCCGTTGGTGCTGGTGCCGGGCATGCTCGGATTTGTCCGGGTGCTGCTCTATCCGTACTGGTTCGGCATCGTGCCGGCATTGCGCAAGGGCGGCGCCCAGGTGTTTCCGGTACAGGTCTCGCCGGTGCATTCCAATGAAGTGCGCGGCGAGCAGTTACTGGCGATCATCGAAGACATCTGCCAGCGCACCGGCGCTGCCAAGGTCAACCTCATCGGCCACAGCCAGGGGGCGCTCAACGCACGCTATGCGGCGGCCAAACGGCCGGGTCGGGTCGCTTCGGTCACTTCGGTGGCGGGGCCCAACCATGGCTCGGAACTGGCCGATCACCTTGAGCGCTCGGCGCCTGGGGATTCACCCCAAGGGCGCATGCTCAAGGCCGTCCTGCATGGCCTGGCGGTGTTGCTGGTATGGCTGGAAACCGGCTGGCGGCGCGACCCGCTGCCGGTCGACGTGCATGCTTCGCATCAGGCCCTGACCAGTGCCGGCGTGGCGCTGTTCAACCAGGCTTATCCACAGGGGGCTGCCGGAAACCTGGGGTGGGGAAGGCGCGTATGAAGTGAATGGCGTGCGCTACTACTCCTGGTCTGGCACCTTGCAACCGGGGCTGACCGACCAGGGGCGCAACCGCTTCGACGGCAGCAGCTATTTCTGCCGGCTGTTTGCGCGCAGTTTCGTCAGGGAAAAGGGCCATTGCGACGGCATGATCGGACGCTTCAGCTCGCACCTGGGGCAGGTGATCGGCGATGACTTTCCGCTCGATCACCTGGACATCGTCAACCAGTCGCTAGGCGCGGTGGGCAAGGGGGTCGAGCCGCTGCGGCTGTTCACCGAACATGCGGCGCGGCTCAAGGCAGCCGGGCTTTAGCCGCGTACTGGCGCGGCCCGGATGGCCCCCGGCCAAGGTCATCATGAAGGCCCATCCATGCCCAGGCAAAATGTCAGAAACCTTGTCTACACTCAGGCACATGTCCGTGCATCGGGCGCGGAGACAAGGAGACCACTCCATGAAGATGCTGCACGTGCCACTGCTGGCTCTGGCTGTGCTGTTCAGTGCGCAAGGATTTGCCGCCAACACGGCGCAACAGGAAAAGATGAAAACCTGCAACGCCGACGCCACGGCCAAGGCACTCAAGGGCGATGAGCGCAAAGCGTTCATGAGCACCTGCCTGAAGAAGGACGTGCCGCAGTCGCAGCAGGAAAAGATGAAAACCTGCAACGCCGACGCCAGCACCAAGGCGCTCAAGGGTGACGAACGCAAGGCGTTCATGAGCGACTGCCTGAAGAAGAAGTGACCTGCGCCTATGCCTGTGTGCTGAAGGCTGGCAGACTGCGGCCATTCCCGCCGTCTGCCGTCGAGGCTGTATGACTTTCACCCCCCGCCAGATCACCTTGGCCAGCCTGATCATCGTCATGGCCGGCCTGTTGCTAGCTCTGCCCCTGAAGTTGCTGCCCAGCCTGCTGGCCGGCCTGTTGGTGTTCGAGCTGGTGAACATGCTCACCCCGCGCCTGCAACCGCTGATCGCCGGGCAGCGTGCGCGCTGGCTGGCGGTGGCGCTGCTGGGGGTGCTGGTGGTCAGCGTCCTGACCCTGCTGATTGCCGGTGCCTTCAGCTTCCTGCTGCACGAGGCTGAGAACCCCGGGGCCTCGCTGGACAAGTTCATGACTTTGGTCGAGCGCGCCCGCAGCCAGCTGCCACCGTTCATCGAAGCCTACCTGCCGGCCAGTGCGGCGGAGTTCAAGGTGGCCATCGGTGACTGGATCAAGAGCCACCTGAGCGACCTGCAGCTGGTGGGCAAGGGTATGGCGCACATGTTCGTGACGCTGCTGATCGGCATGATCCTCGGCGCCATCATCGCCCTGCAGCGCATCCCCGACATTTCCCGGCGCAAGCCATTGGCTGCGGCCCTGTTCGAGCGGCTGAACCTGCTGGTGCAGGCATTTCGCAACATCGTCTTCGCGCAGATCAAGATCTCGATGCTCAACACTGCGTTCACCGGGATCTTCCTCGCCGTGGTGATGCCATTGTTCGGGGTGCACCTGCCGCTGACCAAGACACTGATCGTACTGACTTTCCTGCTCGGGCTACTGCCAGTCATTGGCAACCTGATGTCCAACACCCTGATCACCATTGTCGGCATGTCGTTGTCGATCTGGGTGGCGGCGGCGGCGCTGGGGTATCTGATCGTGATCCACAAGGTCGAGTATTTCCTCAACGCCAAGATCGTCGGTGGGCAGATCAGCGCCAAGGCCTGGGAGCTGTTGCTGGCGATGCTGGTGTTCGAGGCGGCGTTCGGCTTGCCGGGGGTGGTGGCGGGGCCGGTCTATTACGCCTACCTGAAGAGTGAGCTGAAGCGGGCCGAGCTGGTCTGACAGATCGCTGGGGCCGCTTTGCGGCCCTTTCGCGACACAAGGCCGCTCCTACAAGGGAACGCGGTCACCTGTAGGAGCGGCCTTGTGTCGCGAAAGGGCTGCAAAGCCGCCCCAAAATTGCTCAGGCAGCGCCGTAGCGCTTGCGCGCCTCGATAGCCAGGCCGCTACCGATGCTGCCAAAGATGTTGCCTTCCACGTGCCGCGCATTGGGCAGCATCGCCGACACGCTGTTGCGCAAGGCCGGAATACCGCTCGAACCGCCGGTGAAGAACACCGTATCCACCTGGCCCGCGCTCACGCCAGCCTTGACCAGCAACTCGGTCACACTGCCGCGCACGCGTTCCAGCAGCCCCTCGATGGCCTCCTCGAACAGCACCCGGGTCAGGTCCACACCGAGCTCGCGCTCGATACGGCTGAGGTCGACGCGGCGGCTGTCCTGCTCGGTCAGCTCGATCTTGCTGGCTTCCACTTCCATCGCCAGCCAGTGCCCGGCGCGCTCCTCGATCAGCTTGAACAGGCGATCGATGCCCAGGGTGTCCTCGATGTCGTAGCGCATGCTGCCCAGTGCCAGCTGCGACTTCTGTGAATACAGGGCGTTGATGGTGTGCCAGGTCGCCAGGTTCAGGTGGTAGCTGGTCGGCATCAGCGCGCCGCTCTTCATCCGGCTGCCGTAGCCGAACAGCGGCATCACGCCCTGCAGGCTCAGCTGCTTGTCGAAGTCGGTACCGCCAATGTGCACACCGCCAGTGGCGAGGATGTCGCTCTGGCGCTCGGCCACCCGATGGCGCTCGGGTGACAGGCGGATCAGGGTAAAGTCCGAAGTACCACCGCCGATATCAACGATGAGCACCAGTTCTTCAGCGCTGATGCCTGACTCGTAGTCGAACGCTGCGGCAATCGGCTCATACTGGAACGACACGTCCTTGAAGCCGATCTTGCGCGCCACCTCGGCAAGGGTGTCCTCGGCCTCCTGGTCGGCTGCCGGGTCTTCATCGACGAAGAACACCGGGCGACCCAGCACCACCTGCTCGAATTCGCGACCGGCGGCAGCCTCGGCACGCTTTTTCAGCTCGCCGATGAACATGCCGAGCAGGTCCTTGAACGGCAGGGCGCTGCCCAGCACGCTGGTGTCGTGCTTGATCAGCTTGGAGCCCAGCAAGCTTTTGAGCGAGCGCATGAGGCGGCCTTCGTAGCCTTCCAGGTACTCCTGCAGCGCCAGGCGACCGTACACCGGGCGACGCTCCTCGATGTTGAAGAACACCACAGAGGGCAGGGTGATCTTGCCGTCTTCCAGGGCGATCAGCGACGAAGCGCCCTCGCGGTGCCAGCCGACCGTGGAGTTGGAGGTGCCGAAGTCGATGCCCAGGGCGCGGGCCGGCGATACGTCAGACATGGGAAAAGGCTTCCGGAGGCAAAACGGCCGCGCAGTGTATGCGAGTTGGCTACAGAATCAAGACCGATCGTCTGCCTTGAGGCAACTCCAAGCGCACTTGAAAGGCTATGCTTGAGCCCTATCTTCAGATGCAATACGAAAATTCACATTGGTGATCCATAGATGGACTTCAAAGACTATTACAAGATACTCGGCGTAGAGCCCACGGCGGACGAGAAGGCGATCAAGGCCGCTTACCGCAAGCTGGCGCGCAAGTATCACCCTGACGTCAGCAAGGAACGCGACGCCGAGGACAAGTTCAAGGAGGCCAACGAGGCCTACGAGGTGCTGGGTGACGCGCAGAAGCGCGCCGAGTTCGACGAAATCCGCAAGTACGGCGGCCAGCATGGCCGGCCGTTCCAGGCGCCGCCAGGCTGGCAGAGCCGTGGTGGCGCAGGTGGCGCTGGCGGTGGCTTCGAAGGCGGTGACTTCTCCGACTTCTTCAGCTCGATCTTCGGTGCTCGCGGCGGTAACCCGTTCGGTGGCGGCGGCCGGCAACAACAACGCAGTGCCGGCAGGCGGGGGCAGGACGTGGAACTTGAACTGGCGATCTTCCTGGAAGAAACCCTCAGCAAGGAATCCAAGCAGATCAGTTTCCAGGTGCCGCAGACCAATGCGGCCGGCCAGCGCACCGGGTTCACCACCAAGACCCTGAACGTGAAGATCCCTGCCGGGGTCACCGACGGCGAGCGCATCCGCCTCAAGGGCCAGGGCGCCCCGGGCGTTGGCGGTGGTGCCAACGGCGACCTGTTCCTGACCGTGCGCATGGCGCCGCATCCGCTGTTCGATGTCGAAGGCCATGACTTGATCATCACCGTGCCACTGGCGCCGTGGGAGGCTGCCCTGGGCACCAAGGTGGCGGTGCCGACCCTGACCGGCAAGATCAACCTGACCATCCGCCCCGACAGCCAGAGCGGCCAGCGCCTGCGCGTGCCGGGCATGGGCCTGGCGAACAAGCACGGCGAGCGCGGCAACCTTTACGCGCAGCTGAAAGTGGTGATGCCGCCGGCATCCGACGCCGCCATCCGTGAACTGTGGACCCAGCTTTCCGAGAAAGCGGCGTTCGACCCGAGGACACAATGGAGTAAGTGATCATGAGCAGCACCCTGATCGTTCAACTGGACATGCGTACCCTGTGTCAGGAAGCCGATATCACGGCTGACTGCGTGATCGAGATCGTCGAGCACGGCATTGTCGAACCTTCCGGGCGAACGCCGGAGGACTGGTTGTTCGACGATCAGGCGCCGCTATTGGCCAAGCGCGCGGCGAAGCTGCATCAGGAGCTGGAACTGGAGTGGGAAGGGGTGGCGCTGGCGCTGGAGCTGCTGCAAGAGGTGCAGCAGCTGCGCAGTGAGAACAGCATGCTGAGGCAGCGGCTGGGCAGGTTCACCCAGATGTGAGGTTTGCAACCCCGGCCTCTTCGCGGGCATGCCCGCTCCCACAGGTACTGCGCAGATCTCAAATCTTGTGCGATCCCTGTGGGAGCGGGCGAGCCCGCGAAGAGGCCAGCACAGCCAACATCAATCTCAGGTGGGTTCTGCCCCCGGGTTCAGCACCAGCTGCATGAAGGTCAAATCCAGCCAGCGGCCAAATTTCACCCCCACCTGCGGCATCTGCCCGGTCACCACGAAGCCCAGCCGCTCATGCAGCCGTACCGAGGCGGCATTGCCACTTTCGATGGCCGCGACCATCACATGCTTGCCACACCCACGCGCGCGCTCGATCAGCGCCGCCATCAGCACCGGGCCCAGCCCCTTGCCGCGCTGGTCACCACGCACATACACCGAGTGTTCCACGGTCAGGCGAAAACCTTCGAACGGCCGCCAGTCGCCAAAGGACGCATAACCCAGCACACCGGTGTCATCCACCGCCACCAGGATCGGATAGCCCTGCTGCGCCCGTGCTTCGAACCAGGCCTGGCGGTTGCCCAGGTCCACCGGGTTCTCGTTCCAGATCGCCGTGGTGTTACGCACGGCGTCGTTGTAGATGTCGAGGATGCCCGGCACGTCGGTGGCCAGGGCATCGCGGATTTCGTAACTCATGACAGCGTCTCGCAGGGTCGTTGGATGCAGATTAAATGGTTACCAGCCCCCGCACACCTTCGGCTTGCATGTTTTCACCGCGGCCACGCTGGATGATCTCGCCCCGGGCCATGACCAGGTACTGGTCGGCCAGTTCTTCGGCGAAGTCGTAGAATTGCTCGACCAGCAGGATCGCCATGTCGCCGCGCTCGGCCAGACGGCGGATCACCGCGCCGATTTCCTTGATCACCGAGGGCTGAATGCCTTCGGTCGGTTCGTCGAGAATGAGCAACCGCGGGCGGCTGGCCAGGGCCCGGCCAATGGCCAGTTGTTGCTGCTGGCCACCGGACAGGTCGCCGCCGCGGCGTTGCTTCATCTGCTCCAGCACCGGGAACAGTTCATAGATGAACGCGGGGACTTCGCGTGCCTCGCGGGCCGGGAAGCGCGACAGGCCCATCAGCAGGTTTTCTTCGACAGTCAGGCGCGGGAAGATCTCACGGCCCTGAGGCACGTAGGCGATTCCGGCGTGCACCCGCTGCTGGGGCTTGAGCGTGGTGATCGGCTTGCCTTCCCACTCGACGCTGCCTTCACGGGCCGGTACCAGTCCCATCAGGCAGCGCAGCAGGGTGGTCTTGCCCACGCCATTACGGCCCAACAGGCAGGTGACTTCGCCGACCTTGGCTTCGAAGGACAGGCCGCGCAGGATGTGGCTGCCGCCGTAGTACTGGTGCAGGGTGTCGATTTTCAGCATATGTAGTTCCTGACAGATCTGCTTTGCCTGTGCGGGCCTCTTCGCGGGCAAGCCCGCTCCCACAGGTACTGCGCAATCCCCTGTGGGAGGGTTTACCCGCGAAGAGGCCGGTACAGGTTTCCTTGTCTAGCGGCCCAGATACACCTCGACCACCCGCTCATCCGCCTGCACCTGTTCCAGCGAACCTTCCGCCAGCACGCTGCCCTGGTGCAGCACGGTGACATGGTCGGCAATGCTGCCGACGAAGCCCATGTCATGCTCCACCACCATCAACGAATGCTTGCCGGCCAGGCCCTTGAACAGTTCGGCGGTGAACTCGGTCTCGGCATCGGTCATGCCCGCCACCGGTTCATCCAGCAGCAGCAGTTGTGGTTCCTGCACCAGCAGCATGCCGATCTCGAGGAACTGCTTCTGCCCGTGCGACAGCAGGCCCGCCTGGCGCTGGGCCAAGGGCAGCAGGCGCAGGGTGGTCAGCACGTCCTCGATGCGCTGGCGCTGTTCGCCGCTCAGGCGCGCGACCAGGCTGGCCCATACGGACTTGTCGGTCTTCAGGGCCAGCTCCAGGTTCTCGAACACAGTCAGTGCTTCGAACACCGTGGGCTTCTGGAACTTGCGGCCGATGCCGGCCTGGGCGATCTGGTATTCGCTCATGCGGGTCAGGTCGAGGGTGTCGCCGAAGAAGGCGCTGCCGGTGTCAGGGCGGGTCTTGCCGGTGATCACGTCCATCATCGTGGTCTTGCCGGCGCCGTTGGGGCCGATGATGCAGCGCAGTTCACCGACGCCGATGTACAGGTTAAGTGCGTTGAGGGCCTTGAAGCCGTCGAAGCTGACGCTGATGTCCTCCAGGCTCAGTACCGTGCCGTGGCGAGTGTCGAGGCCGGCCTTGCGGCTCTGGCCCAGGCCGATCGCCTCGCGGCCGCTGCCGAGGGTGTCGAATACGGGTTCGAGCATGAATTCCGGATGCACCGGGGGCACGCCTCTCATGGCTGGCTCCTTTTCTTCAACAGGCCGACCACGCCCTTGGGCAGGTACAGGGTCACGATGATGAACAGCGCGCCGAGGAAGAACAGCCAGAACTCCGGGAAGGCCACGGTGAACCAGCTCTTCATGCCATTGACCAGGCCGGCGCCGAGCAGTGGGCCGATCAGCGTGCCACGCCCGCCCAGGGCTACCCACACGGCGGCTTCGATGGAGTTGGTCGGCGACATTTCACTGGGGTTGATGATGCCCACCTGCGGCACGTACAGCGCACCGGCCAGGCCGCACAGCACGGCGCTGAGCACCCACACCAGCAGCTTGAAGCCACGCGGGTCGTAGCCGCAGAACATCAGGCGGTTCTCGGCATCGCGCACGGCGGTGAGCAGGCGGCCGAACTTGCTCTGGGTCAGGCGCCAGCACAGGTACAGGCTGGCCAGCAGCAGGCCGACGGTGAGCAGGAACAGCACTGCACGGGTGCCTTGCGCGGCGATGTCGAAGCCAAGGATGGTGCGGAAGCTGGTGAAGCCGTTGTTGCCACCGAAGCCCGTTTCGTTACGGAAGAACAGCAGCATGCCGGCGAAGGTCAGCGCCTGGGTCATGATCGAGAAGTACACGCCCTTGATCCGCGAGCGGAAGGCAAACCAGCCGAACACCAGTGCCAGCAACCCGGGTGCCAGCACCACCAGGCACAGGGCCCAGGCGAAGTGCTGGGTGCCGGCCCAGTACCACGGCAGTTCGGTCCAGGACAGGAAGGTCATGAACCCCGGCAGGCCGTCGCCGGCCGCCTGGCGCATCAGGTACATGCCCATGGCGTAGCCGCCGAGGGCGAAGAACAGGCCGTGGCCCAGCGACAGCAACCCGGCATAGCCCCAGACCAGGTCCAGGGCCAGGGCGACGATGGCGTAGCAGAGGATCTTGCCGACCAGGGTCAGGGTGTAGGCCGAAACTTGCAGCGAGTGATCAGCCGGCAGCAGCGACAGCAGCGGCAGGGCCACCAGCAGCAGGACGACGACCGCGCCGATGGCCAGCGACAGCCGTGGCCCGGCCTTTTGCGTAGCGGTGACAAGCAGTGGCTGGTTCATCAGTCGATTACCCGTCCCTTGAGGGCGAACAGGCCTTGCGGGCGCTTCTGGATGAACAGAATGATCAACGCAAGGATGAGGATCTTGCCGAGCACCGCACCAATCTGCGGCTCAAGCAGCTTGTTGGCGATGCCGAGGCCGAACGCTGCCCACAGGCTGCCGGCCAGCTGGCCGACGCCGCCGAGCACCACCACCAGGAACGAGTCGATGATGTAGCTCTGGCCCAGGTCCGGGCCGACGTTGCCGACCTGGCTCAAGGCCACGCCACCCAGGCCGGCGATGCCGGAACCAAGGCCGAAGGCGAGCATGTCGACACGCCCGGTGGACACACCGCAGCAGGCGGCCATGTTGCGGTTCTGAGTGACGGCGCGCACGTTCAGGCCGAGCCGCGTGCGGTTGAGCAGCAGCCAGGTGAGCAGAACCACGGCGAGAGCGAAGCCAATGATCACCAGACGGTTGTAGGGCAGCACCAGGTTGGGCAGCAGCTGGATGCCGCCCGACAGCCAGGCCGGGTTGCTGACCTCGACGTTCTGCGCGCCGAACAGCAGGCGGATGGCCTGGATCAGGATCAGGCTGATGCCCCAGGTGGCCAGCAGGGTTTCCAGCGGGCGGCCGTAGAGGTGGCGGATCACCGTGCGCTCCAGAGCCATGCCGACCCCGGCGCTGACCGCGAAGGCCACCGGCAGGGCGATCAGTGGATAGAACTCGATGGCACCGGGGGCATAACGCTGCAGCAGCACCTGGACCATGTAGGTGCTGTAGGCGCCGAGCATGAGCATCTCGCCGTGGGCCATGTTGATCACCCCGAGCAGGCCGAAGGTGATCGCCAGGCCCAGCGCGGCCAGCAGCAGGATCGAGCCCAGCGACAGGCCGCTGAAGGCCTGGCCAAGCAGTTCGCCGACCAGCAGCTTGCGCTTGACCTGGGCCAGGCTGGTTTCGGCTGCGGTGCGCACGCCCGGGTCGCTTTCTGCGCCGGGTTGCAGCAGGGCTTCGAGGCGGGTGCGGGCCAGCGGGTCACCGGTTTCGCCGAGCAGGCGCACCGCAGCCAGGCGCACGGCCGGCTCGCTGGCGCCCAGTTGCAGGTTGGCCAGGGCCAGGCCGAGGGCGGCGTGCACGGCGGCGTCTGGCTCGCTGGCGAAGCGCCGGTCGAGGAAGGCCATCTGTGCCGGTTGCGCGCTCTTTTGCAATTGTTGCGCGGCGGCCAGGCGGGTGGCGCTGTTGTCGCTGAGTAGTTGGTGGCTGGCCAGGGCGTTGTCGATCAGGCCGCGCAGGCGGTTGTTCAGGCGCACCTTGCGCGTGTCATCGGCGGCGATGCGGCCCTGGCGCAGGTTGTCCAGCAGCGGCAGGCGTGCGGCGTCGGGTTGCGCCGCCCAGCTTTCGAGCAGGCGGGCTTGCTCGGCGGGTTTGGCGGTGAGGAAGAATTCGCCCTCGCTGGCCTGGGTTGCCAGAGGGATTAGCAGGAACAGGGTGAGCAGCAGTCTGAGCATGCGGGTAATCCTGAAAAACGGCGGTGGATTCTTCGCGGGCATGCCCGCTCCCACAGGTACTGTGCAGGTCTTGAACACTGCATAACCCCTGTGGGAGCGGGCGAGCCCGCGAATGGGCTGCAGAGCAGCCCCATGCACTCAGTTACCTTTCACTGCATAGTCCGGCCGTTTGTCATTGCCCGGAATGAACGGGCTCCAAGGCTGTGCCCGCAGCGGCCGCTCGGTCTCCCAGACCACGCTGAACTGCCCGTCATCCTGGATCTCGCCGATCATCACCGGCTTGTGCAGGTGGTGGTTGGTCTTGTCCATGGTCAGGGTAAAGCCCGACGGCGCCTTGAAGGTCTGCCCCGCCAGTGCCTCGCGCACCTTGTCGACATCGGTAGACTTGGCCTTCTCGGCGGCCTGTGCCCACATATGGATGCCCACGTAGGTGGCTTCCATGGGGTCGTTGGTCACGGCCTTGTCGGCACCCGGCAGGCCCTTGGCCTTGGCGTAGGCCTTCCAGTCGGCGACGAACTTCTGGTTGACCGGGTTATCCACCGACTCGAAGTAGTTCCACGCCGCCAGATGGCCCACCAGTGGCTTGGTGTCGATGCCGCGCAGCTCTTCTTCGCCCACCGAGAACGCCACCACCGGCACGTCGGTGGCCTTCAGGCCCTGATTGGCCAGTTCCTTGTAGAACGGCACGTTGGAATCGCCGTTGACGGTAGAGATAACCGCCGTCTTGCCGCCGGCGGAGAACTTCTTGATGTTGGCGACGATGGTCTGGTAATCGGCGTGACCAAATGGGGTGTAGACCTCTTCGATGTCCTTGTCGGCCACACCCTTGCTGTGCAGGTAGGCGCGCAAGATCTTGTTGGTAGTGCGCGGGTAGACATAGTCGGTGCCCAGCAGGAAGAAGCGCTTGGCGCTGCCGCCATCCTCGCTCATCAGGTATTCCACGGCCGGAATGGCCTGCTGGTTGGGCGCGGCGCCGGTGTAGAACACGTTCGGCGACATCTCTTCGCCCTCGTACTGCACCGGGTAGAACAGCAGGCCGTTGAGCTCCTCGAACACCGGCAGCACCGATTTGCGCGACACCGAGGTCCAGCAGCCGAACACCACCGCGACCTTGTCCTGGGTCAGCAGTTGGCGGCTCTTTTCAGCGAACAGCGGCCAATTGGAAGCCGGATCTACCACCACCGGTTCGAGCAGCTTGCCGTTCACACCGCCCTTGGCGTTGATCTCGTCGATGGTCATCAGCGCCATGTCCTTGAGCGAGGTCTCGGAAATCGCCATGGTCCCGGACAGCGAATGCAGGATGCCGACCTTGATGGTTTCGGCGGCCTGGATGCTCCAGCTCAGGCCCATGGCGGCAATGGATGCGCTGAGGGTAAAGGCCTTGATCAGACTGCGACGCTTCATGTGCTCTCTCCGCTGAGTGTTTTTATGGTGTTGGCCAAGCGGGGAGGGGCGTTGCAAGGGGTGTGCCTAGTGGCGAAAGCGGCGGGATAGAGGGGGTGTGCGAGGTGTTGGGGCGTTTGTCCGGGCCAGGTTGGTGCCAGGGGGGTTGCTTTGCACAGGATTGGGGCTGCGGAAGCAGCCCCCGAGGCCATCAGCCGTTACGCATCGCCTTGTTGCGCTGTGGCAACCCCTTTCCTGACCTTGTCTATCTCCTTGATGAAATCGCCATCGCCCGCCTTGGCCGTATAAACCATGTTGAACCGTATGTCCTCGATGATCGAAAGGTCCTTGAGCAGGCCCTCATCGCCCAATAGCTCCAGCGTCCACTGCGAGATAGCGCCGGTACCTTCGAACGGCAGGTAACGGCCATCGTGGAACATCAATTCATACACCCAGGTACCGGCATCGTAGCCAAGCCCGTCTTCGGCCACGGTTGACGACAACGCGATCTGCTGGTTTTCGCGGGGGTTACGCAGGACCAGTCTGGGATTATCTTTCGCGCTCTTCACCACGACGTCGTCCTCCGTGCCTGGATAGAAGGAGCGAGCTGCATCCTTGTGAGGCTCAAGCAGCGTGGTACTGGCTGTTTGCTTGAGGATTGCACACAGCTCTTGCGGCTGTTTGTCTGCCTTGAGTACGAGCGTGACGGACACATATTTCAGTTGGCGGAGGTACTGACCCGGGTAACTTTTGTCGAAATCATCTGCCTTGAATTCGAACGTGTGGGTCAGCGGGGTGTTGCGTTTAGCATTCTTCTTGAAAATATCGGCCCACTTTTCTTCGGCCTTGGTTGCATCACTGTCCAGCTGGTTCTTGAGGCTGAAGGTCTTCTTGATAGTCAACCGCCGCTCGTTTCTGGCCAGGTATTCATTTTCCATCTGCTGCAGGTTCAGCAGCAGCGATTCGCCCGCCAGCATGCCTTTGTAGTTGTCGCGCCAGGCGCTGGTATCGATGAAGCTGTCACGCCGGTAGTCGCCGATTTCATAGCGCCAAGCGGCCTCTACCCCCATGCACAGTGAGCGTACAGCGTCGTAGGCCGCCCCGTAGATATACTCCTGGCGTGCCACCAGCCAGTTATAGACGGGGATGATGGTAAACCCGGTGGTCATGGAGACGTAGGCTTCCTTCAGGTTAACCAGGTCCTGTTGGCACTGTTCAAGGGCAATGGTGCTGGCATTGAGTTCGATATTGGTTTCTTTCACTTGCTGATCGATTATTTTTAGGTCCCATTCGGTCTGGGCTTCATTGAACGTCCATTCGGCAGCGCGGCGATTGTAATCTGCCTGGGCCTTCAGCTCTGCCGCGATAGAGTCCGCTATCATGCCCCCAGTAGCGAAGTCCTCGGCATAAGCTTGCAGTGCACCTTTAGGTTCGGTGCCTCCGACCGCGAGCCCGAAGATGGTCGGTGTTACCGTCGCGACCGTACCGGAACAAGTGTTCAAAATTTGCGAGGCGATCCTGAAGGTATTTCCCATCCAGGTGAACGCCGTTGCGCTTTCCTCTTCAGGTGAGCGACCCACATCAATGAGATCGCTCAAGTACTGTTTCTGCGCCAGTGCTTTGTCGCGGCTGAGCAGCAGTACCTTTTTCTTGGCTGTCACGCCGCTGATGGCCTCTTTTTGCAAGCGAATTGCAAACTCGGCCATCTTGATATCCTGCGCTTTCAATTGCACCGACAGGCTGGTGTTGAACTCTTCCTCCATCAAACTCATGTAGTGCCGGCCGAAATCCGACAACTGCTGGGCGGCTGCCTTGGCGAGGGGCAGCAGTTGACGGAAGCGGTAGTGCGGGATATCAACCTGGCCACTGCTGTAAGGGATAGGCAGATTGCTCACGCCGCCTCGCCCATTGTCGAAAGCGTCCAGGCTTTCGCTGCCCCAGTCCAGCGGCGGGAGCTTTTTGCCATCAAGGGTAAGCCCATTGCGCAGGTTGTACAGCCGGCTTTGCAGGGTTTGGTGCAGGTCAAGCACCCGGCCATTGATGGGTCGGCGGAAGCTGCCCTCGTTGACCGAGGCCAAGGTCACAGCGTTCCAGCGCGAGGCATTGCTGCCTTGTGGCAGCGGGCCGAGCAACTGTTGCGCCTGCTGGTAGCAAAGCCAGGCCTGGTTCAGTGAACTGAGGGTGAGCTGACGGTAGAAATGGTCGCCCTGTAACTGCCAGTTTTCCAGCAGCGACAAGTAGATCGCCTGCTGGTAGTGACGCGAAAGGGTGAACACCCGGCTGATGGGATCGACACCCTTGCGCAGGGAAGAACTCAAGGTGCCCACCTGGGAAAGCGGACGGGTGCCCCAGGGGGCGGGGCGGCCATGCGCGTCGTCTTTGCTCCGGTAAGGGTTGAACAGGTAACGCAGGTACCAGTCTTCGGCTTCTTCGAACTGTTGTTGTTCGGTCAGGCGCATGGCCACCAGAGCCGGTACATGCAAGAAAAGTTCTCGGAAGTAAAGAGCGTTAGCGCCATGGAAGTCCATGTCGACAGGCGCTTTCGAGTCTGATTCAAGGCTCGGTTCTTGCAGTTCTTGCGTGTCCCAAGCAAGTACCCTCTCTACCCCCTGGCTGGCGCGTGCGACGAGGTTCTTGCCGAACAGTGTATTGAGGCGGATCTTATGTGTTGGGAGTTCAGGGTTATCCTTTGCAACCTGACTCAGGTCGAGATATTGTGCCTGGTTTGCATTGGATGCAAGGGAAATAGTCCAAGTTTCGTCAGCGTCGGTATTTGACTTTATCTCGTATACAGCTTCCCCCAATTCGATAATTCTGTGATCGGTTTTTTTAGGGGTTGACAAAACAACTTCCCGGGCAAGTTTTATCTTGATTTCCTTGTATGTTCTTGCTTCGATTTTGAATTCGATTGGGGTTTTGGCTTTTGATGAGCGGCAATTCCTAAGGTCGCTTCTATCTCCTTTAATTTTTTTGTTGTCTGCAAAGACTTCTGCAATACTGAATTCTTCCAGTGTAACATAAAAGGGATCATCTTTGGGTGTGGGTAGGTGTATATTGATGCGAATGGTGTCTTTGCTGGGAGTAGAAAAATCAACATCAATGGCAGCGTCTTTGATGCTGGAGTCTTTTAGTTTTAAATGCCTTGGATTGCCGTTGTAAGGATGCTGGATGTCGTGCGCGTTTTTGTAAGATTCCAAGAGCGAAGCATAGAGTGTGTCAGCATCTTTATCATTTATCACCTTGTTCTCTAGCAGCAGGAGGTCTCGCGCTTCAAGATAGTAGTCGGTATTCCGCACATGTTGCGTATCTTTTTCTTTTTCCAGTTTCTTTTCGCTGTCATGCAATAGCGCAGTCAGCCACAGCTCATTATCACTGTTTTCCTGAACCACCACGATCAAACCAGGCATGAAGTTCACATCTTTTGCGCGTGTTTCATCCCATTTTCCGTCTTTATAGCCATTCAGGCAGAACAGCTCATTACTGGTACTCCAGGTTGCGTCGCTTTGTTGGAATATGAAATTCACCGACAGCTTGCGCTTGTTATGCAAGGTCTTGTTCTGGTTGTTGTGATCCGGCAGGTCAGTGCTGCCACGCTCTGCCCAGAACACATACCGGCGACCAGCGATGACCACCGGGCGTACGGTGTCGTGAAGCTTGCCATCGGACTTGCTTTGGGCTATTTCACCCGTGGCCGCCAGGTCAATTTTCTCCCACTCGCTCCAGGCCAGCGGGCTTAGCCGGTTCTGATCGTCACGCAGGCTGATGTCCAGCGTTCGCCAGTAATACTCGTAGGGTGTGGTATTGGTCTTGGCGATAAGGTGATAGGTGTCCTGCTTGGGGTTGTGCCCGTCCAGGTAGCCGCTGACCACTTGCAGGTTGCTGACCCGTTCGAACTTGGCCAGGTAGCTGCAGATGGCGGTGTGCAGCAGCGAGGTGTCCATCTTGCCCTGGTTGAGGGCCACCTCCAGTTCCTGGAACGCCACGCTCTTGTTGGTGCGGTTGGCGTAGTAGATGAGGTTGGCGGGGTGGTTGTAGCGGTCGATCAGGCGTTTCCACGTACCGTACTGCCCCAGCCCATTCTGCCATTCAGCCTGATCCTCGCCGGAAGGCCCGGCGTCGCCATACCCCGGCTCAAGCCGCGCAAACAGCCGTGAAAGGTAGTGCTGCAGGCTGCCGATGGCCTGGTTCAGCAACGTGGTGGTGACCTCGCTGGCGACCTGGATATCGGTCAGGCAGTAACTCGACAGGTCATCGAAGGAGGCCACTTTGGGTTTCGCATCAGGCTCGGGCGGTGCCCAGTGTGCGATCAGGTAGCCGGCCAGTGCGTCGCGCCAGTGTTCGCGCATCTGCTTGTCTACTACTTCGCGCAGCGCGTCATCGACGCTGGCCATCAGCAACTGGCTGGCACCCTCGAACTCCCGGTACGGCGAGGTTTCGTTAAGCTCGCTGAGGCTCAGCAGTGAGTTGCAGGCCAGGCCGGTCTTTTCGCTGAGCCGTTTCAGCCGCAGGATATAGTCGATGTCGCTGATGGTGCTGGGCACACAGGACGTGCCGACCAGACGATTGACCGTTCCAGGCCGGTCAGCGAGTGCTTCCATGGCAATCGGGAAGTAGCCAAACTCGGCGTCTGTTTTTTTTTCTTCCGACCTCGCTACCCATGCATCAGGCTTATATCCTTTTTGGTACTGGTCCGGTGTGAGTAGCAGCGGCCCCGGGTTTTGCTTGAGAAATTCAATCAGTTTGTCCACAAAACCTTGGAACGGAGCAAAGTATTGGGTCTTGCCCGTTCGGCGCACAATAAATGCCTCGAAGTGGAGCTTGATTCCTCGTACGTTGTAGTAGTCACGTTCTCTGTCGGAAAGTGTTTCCAGGAAGTCGTCAAAGGTCGGCCTTGTGTCCTCTACCGCCTGTTCCGTCATGATGTTCGGGCAGGCCTCTTCCACTTCGCGCTCATCCCACCCTATCAAGGTGCCCAATGCCTTGACGGCTTGGGTAACTTTTTCTGGAACGGTGGAGAAACGGTGCCTGGTCAGATAACCGATGACGTCACGCTCATCGGCGCCATTGGCTCTGCCCACCTCGACCCAATCCCGGAAGCGACTGAGTTGATAGCACAGGTCGAGGGTAATGGCCTCGTCCGGGGTCTTTTCCAGGTCGAACCATTCCGGCTTGTCACACAGTGCCCTTAGCACGCCGGGGCTCACACGCAGCAGGCCAACAAGCGCGCAGCGGCGCTCGGCTTTGGACCACACCAGGCTTGATTCCCATCGGTCAGCGGCCTTGGTCTTGCTGTTCTGATCGAGGACCGTCATTGCTGCCTTCAGCACCTGCGACGCTGTCGTACCGGGCCAGCCCAATAGTGCCGTCACGTGCTGCAGGCTGAGGCCGGGCTGAGGCAGCAGGTTGCCAAAAACGAACATCAGCAAGCTTGCTGCCGCCTCTTGCTGATCGCTTTCAGTCGCCTTGGGAAGCAGAGCTTCCCTGATAAGTTCGCCATGCTTCTGAAGGGTACTTTGCAGCGAGCTGCCCACCGCTAGCTCCGTTGTGGGGACTGGCGCCAACGTCACCAGCAGAGCACTGGGCAGGATCTGCTGTTGACGCAGCCACTGGTCAAGGTTGCCAAGCGCGACCAGGGTGTCGAGCACATCGCTGGCACCCGGGACGTCACTGATCAGCGGCGTGCCTGCCAGCTGTGCAAGCACATCGGTGCCGGTCGTTGCCAGCAGCCCAACCAAGGCGCTTGCTTCGCGGGCGGAGCGCTTGAACAGGCGATGCAAGCGGCTGAGGCGATACAGCGCAGAAATCAACGACAGCGACACTTTGTACACCTTCAGCCCTTGCGCCTGCTTGACCTGCGCGAGGTACACCAAGGTTGCCTGCTCATCCACGCCCAAGGCCTTGGCCAGTGCCGGCACGACCTTGAACTGGCCGTCCTTGCCATCGGCCGGGTCGAATACGCGATCGTCGAGGATCAGTGGGTTGGGTGTGTCGAGCTGGCCGGCACCTGGGCCATCGAGTATCCGGTCGAGCATCGGTGCTTGCTCGCCAACCGCAAACGGGTTGATTTCACACACCAGAGCGGCGAACTGTTCGGCGCTTATGCCGTAGGCCTCGTTCAGGTAGCGGAAAACCCCCATGGCACGGATAGTGGATGGCGACAGGTGCCAGTTGTCGAACTGACCTTCGGCACGCAGGATCGACGTCAACAGCAGGTCGACGTCCTTGAATGGCAGCGCCAGCGCCCGTTGCAGGTGGATCATCTGGTACATACGCGACAGGCAGTTGTAATCGATTGAGTCAAACCGCGGTTTGATACCTGCCCCGGCCAAGCCATCCTTGATCGTGAGTGGCGTTTTTCGGCGCGCATTGATGTATGCCGCGCCGTAATGGAATTTGTCCAGCACAGGCTTGCCGGTGGGGCGGTAGGCATCGGAGCTGCGCACCAGGCTGTAGCTGGCCGCGGCATTGTCATCGATCCCGGCCACGGCCAGCATTTCCAGTATCTGCTCGAAGCTCAGCCCGGTTCGGCGGCCGAATGTTTCGACATCGTGCAACGAAGCAATGGCCTTTTTGGCGTCGATATCGGCCATCCCGTACCACTGACGCCATTCGTTGCCGATCTCGCGCAAGGGCTTTTCTTCCAGAAGCAACGCTTGCAGGGCGGGGCTGAAGCCGCTGGCGTTACGCATGGCCTGGCGCAGCTCATCGCTGCGCAGCCCTTCATAGCAGAAGTTGGGGTAGCTGTATTGCGTCTGCTGTAGCAATTCGAATAAAGGAGTTCGCTTGTACGAGAGTACCGCCTTGACTTGCTCGTGGGCATAGTTGAACGGCAGGTGGGCATGCTGGCCTGCGCTGGCCAGTACCTCGGGCAAGTAAGCCTTTGCCCCGGCACGTTCCTGAGCATGGTACGCGAGGGCGCGAATGGCCAGGGTCAGTGCGCTGACGGGGTGCTCCAGTTTGCCGGGATCGAGCAGTAGTGCGCCGATGTCCGGGCGCCGTTGCGCCAGTGTCAGGCGGCGGGTGTCCGTGCTGGCCGCCTCCATTTCCAGGGCCTTTTGATAGAGGGCGTGCAGATAGGCGATGGGCCCGGTGTTCGATTCGGGCGCATCGGGGCTGCACGGGTTGGCCAACTGTTCGGGGAAGAGCTTGGCGTAGGTGTGGGCGGTAGCGGCTTGCTCGGTCATGCGGGCGTGCTCCCTGACGGGTGAGGATGGTCATTGCCATACATCGCGATCTGGGAGTATTTGAGGGCTAAGGCGGGGAGGTCACAACTGGCAAAAATATCAGGTCGAGACAGGACGAATGCCGCAACGCAGGGGCGGCAAGCGATGCGGCACCACAGTAGTTTCTGCGGTTCGGGATTGGCGTCCCGTTGTCAGAACCGGACACATCGCACTTGCGATAGTTGTGTCCTGCATGGTTGCACCCGATATGGGCGGAGCCGTGGGAGCCTGGCTTGCCGGCGATGGGCTGCAAAGCAGCCCTCGAGGCCATCAGCCGTTACGCACGGCCGAACGCGGATGACGGCGGCTACGCACGCCCTGATAGGTCACTGCCAGCAGCAAGAACCAGACAGGCGTGACGACCAGCGCCGAGGGCGTCTGTTGTCAGCTGGCTGTACCTAGCATTTCTGCCAGTATGCGCAGCTGCATGGCTCCCCTATGTTGTGTCAACCCGAGTCCACATCTGGAGGTGGAGAGCATGAACAATGTCCTGTGCAGGAAAGCCATTCACGGACTCTGGGGAGCACTGCTTCTGTTTGCCGGGGGCTGCACGCAAGATGCCGCTCAAACAGCGGGTGAACGCCCTCTGACGGCGGCGGTCGCTCAGGAACTGGGCGGCCGACGCTTCCAGGACATCGATTCGCAAGCTGATGTCCAGGGTTACAGGATCGACAGCGGCAACCTTGCAGAGCCACTCAGCGGCAGGGTTGAAGGCGCATTGGTAATGGTCACTGACCGGGAAGGGGCTTTAACGGCGATCATCGACCGGCCGGGGCGGCGGGGCACCCTTCATGTCGATAAAGCTGGCTCACGGCGCTTTGTTGAAGAGCCTGCCTATGACTATCTGAAGCCGGACACGTTGGCAGAGCGCGCAGCGTTACCAAGAGCATCTGACACAAGCGGACCTGGCAGCGATGGCGCAATCGATGCCTTGGTACTGTTCTCGAAGCAGGCGCTGGCAGTGCTCAGGAGCGATCCGGTTGCATTTGCGCTGGCGCAACTGGAAATGTCCAATCTCGGCCTACGCAACTCACAAGTGACGGGCGTGAAGCTGCGCCTTGGCGGCGTTCGCGTGACCGAAACCGATCTTCCTGTCGACGGTTCTGGCCTGGGTCAGCTTCAACAGTTGCTGAACCCGCTGCGTGCTTCCTATCTGCATGACATCAATGTCGGCTACTTCGAAAAATCACCCTACGCGGGAATGGCTTACGTACCCGGTGCAAGCAGCATCAACAGCATTCATTATCCGTTGGCCTTCCGCCATGAGGTTGGCCATAACGCTGGCGGGAGTCACTGCAACGAGAACGGCACGGACAATTATCGCTTTGGCTACCAGACCTCTGGTGGCGCTCACACCATGCTGTGCGGTAACAACGTGCCGTACTACTCGAACCCACAAGTCAGCTATGAAGGCAGGCCGCTGGGCAACGCAAGGACTGCCGACATGGCCAGGCTCTGGCGTGAGCAAGCCGGCCGGTTGAGCGGCTACAGCCCGGCGTTCGAAGGCGTGCGGCTGATCTACGTCTCCGAGCAGCCAGAGGCGAGCGCGGTGGTCGCTACCGTACCAGGGCGCCCAAGAATCGGCGTAGTGGCACTGTCCAGCGACGTCGGGCCGACGTCATTGACGTATGGCGGCCCAGGCATGACCACCTTGACCGTGAAGCTGACCGGGCAAGACGGGCTCGTTCGTCCGGTCAACCTGAGAGCCTTGCGCCAGATAGCGAACTGCCCGCGCACGACCATGAACAGCACGGTTGTATGCCACCCCGATGCTGACGGAGGTCCGGTGCAGCTGATCGTGGGTTACAGTGCGCTGGATAACCCCGGGCTACCACCAGGTTGGTACAACGGTACGTTGATGCTTGAGGCTCGTAATGTAAATGATCCGGCCTGGAAGGCACCCATCCTCGTGAGCCTGGCAGTGCTTCGCTAGATCAGGCACGACAGGGGCCTGGCGTGCCTGAGGCCCTGTCAGGTCATCACTGCCCTGGGAGGTCTGATGAGCGGCGTACGGCCGTGCGCGGGTGACGTCTGCTACGCACGAACTGATAGGTCACTGCCAGCAGCAAGAACCAGACAGGCGTGACGACCAGCGCAGAACGCGTATCCGCCTCCAGGCTCAACAACACCAGGATGAAGGCAAAGAACGCCAGGCACACGTAGCACATGAAGCGCCCGCCCGGCATCTTGTACTTCGAGGCCTGGTGCAGTGCCGCACGGTTTTTGCGGTACTTCAGGTACGACAGCAAAATCAGCGTCCAGACGAACATGAACAGCACCGCTGACACGGTGGTGACCAGGGTGAACGCTTCGACCACGTTCGGCACCAGGTAGATCAGCACCGCACCCAGCAGCAGGCACGTGCAGGAGAAGTACAGGCCGTTGGCCGGTACCGAGCGGCTCGACAGTTTTTCGAACGCCTTGGGCGCATCGCCTTCCTGGGACAGGCCATAGAGCATGCGGCTGGTGGAGAACACCCCGCTGTTGGCCGACGAGGCGGCCGAGGTCAGCACCACGAAGTTGATGATGCTCGCCGCCGCCGGCAGGCCGGCCAGAACGAACAGTTCCACGAACGGGCTCTTGCCCGGTACCACGTCGCGCCATGGCGTCACTGCCATGATCGCGATCAGTGCCAGCACGTAGAACACGATGATCCGCACCGGGATCGAGTTGATCGCCCGCGGCAGGGTGCGCTCGGGGTTCTTCGCTTCAGCGGCGGTGGTGCCCACCAGTTCGATGCCGACGAAGGCGAACACGGCGATCTGGAAACCGGCGAAGAAGCCCATCAGGCCATTGGGGAACATGCCGCCGTCGTTCCACAGGTTGGCCAGTTGCGCGGTGCGCCCGCTCGGCGAAGTGAAGCCGGTGATGACCATGTACAGCCCGGTAGCGACCAGGCCGAGGATGGCGACGATCTTGACCAGGGCGAACCAGAACTCCAGCTCGCCGAACATCTTCACGGTCACCAGGTTCAGCGACAACAGCAGCCCGACGCAGGTCAGCGCCGGTATCCACTGCGGCAGGTCGGGGAACCAGAACTGCGTGTACGCGGCGATGGCGACCACGTCGGCGATGCCGGTGACCACCCAGCAGAACCAGTAGGTCCAGCCGGTGAAGTAGCCGGCCCAGGGGCCGAGCAGGTCGGCGGAGAAGTCGATGAACGACTTGTAGTTGAGGTTCGACAGCAGCAGTTCGCCCATCGCGCGCATGACGAAGAACAGCATGAAGCCGATGATCATGTAGACGAAAATGATCGACGGGCCCGCCAGGCTGATGGTCTTGCCCGAACCCATGAACAGGCCGGTGCCGATGGCGCCGCCGATGGCGATCAGCTGGATGTGGCGGTTGGTCAGGTTGCGCTGCAGATGTTGTTCATCTGGCGTGTTGGGAGAAGTTTGCGTCATCAAGCTGCATTCCCTTGGAAGGTCGGTCTTCTTGTCGGAGGTAGCCGGTTAGGCTAACACGCTCGTGCCAGATCGGGGCGCGACAGATCGACTCGACTTTTGGGTAGCAGCTGTTCTTCTGTGCCGGCCTCTTCGCGGGCACGCCCGCTCCCACAGGTACACCACAGGGTTCGAGTGCTGTGCTGTTCCTGTGGGAGCGGGCGTGCCCGCGAAGAGGCCGGTGCAGGTTGAAGCGCGATCAGGCGTTGGCCAGCACCCGGCGGCGCCTCACCACCAGGCTATCGACCACCCACATCACCACCATCGACACCCCCACCAGCGGGAACATCACGCCCAGCACCAGCATCACCCCCACCGCCGCCTTCCAGCGCGGCAGGTCATGGCGCAGCGGCGGCACGCCCAGGCCACCCTCGGGCCGGCGCTTCCACCACATCACCAGGCCGCTCACCGAACCCAGCAGGATCATCAGGCACACCAGCAAAATGATGATCTGGTTCAACGGTCCGAACATCTTGCCCTCGTGCAGCATCACGCCCAGCTCGGTAGCACGAGCCACCGGGCTGTAATCCTGCCAGCGCACATCGGCCAGCACCTTGCCGGTGTACTGGTCGACATGCAGCGTCGCATCGTTGCGCGGGTCGTCGGCGAACACGGCGATGGTGTACACGCCTTCGGCGGTGGTAGGCGCGGTGATGCTGTAGCCCGGTTCGACCTGGCGCGAAGTGGCGATGTCTTCCACCTGCTGCAGGCTCACCTGAGGCGCAGCCGGTGCACTGTCCATCATGTGATGCCCGGCATGTTCGGCATGCGCGCCGGACTGCGGCATCGGCGTGTTCTCCATCGCCCACGGCACGGTCTGACGGTGTGCGCTGTTCAGTTCGCGCGCTTGCTGGTCCGACTTGGGCACGTCATTCCACATGGCTGCCGGGAAGCGGTTCCACAGATCGGCGTACTGCTTGCCCCACATGCCGGTCCAGGTCATGCCGCTGACCAGCATCAGCAACAGCAGGGCCGAACCCCAGAAGCCGGTCACCGCGTGCAGGTCGCGCCAGAACAACCGACCTTTCGCCGCAAACCGTGGCCACAGCACACCGGCACCGTTACGCCCGCGTGGCCACCAGAGGTACAGGCCAGACACCACCAGCACGATGCCCCAGCCGGCGGCCAACTCAACCAGGCGGTCACCGACCGTACCGACCATCAGCTCGCCGTGCAGGGCGCGGGCGATGGCCTGCAGGTTCTGCTTGCCGTCCTGCTGGCCAAGGATCTTGCCGCTGTACGGGTCGACGAACACGTTCAGCTCGCGGCCACCGTCATGCACCACGAACTGCGCGCTGCGCTCGGCATTGATCGGCGGCAGGTACTGGCCGACATGGCCTTTCGGGTAGGCCTGGCGCACTTCGGCCAGCAGCGTGTCGGCGCCCTGTCGATGATGGCCGGCTTCGACCACCATCAAGTCACGGTACAGCAGCGGGTCGAGCTGCGGCTTGAACAGGTAGATGATCCCGGTGATCGCCAGCAGGATCATGAACGGGGCGACGAACAGCCCCGCATAAAAGTGCCAACGCCAGGCCAGGTTGTAGAAGTTGATGCGTGTTCCTCTCATGGGAACCTCCCGTTTGACCAGCTGATGAGCGCGACCGAAGCCGCGCCCGTTGTTGTTGTCAGAAGCTGAAATCGACCTTGGTCCAGTAGGTCCTGCCTGGCTCGTTGACCGGCTGTGGATCATTGGCCGGGTAGCCGAACCCGGCATTCCCGGCCAGGTTCAGGTGCTCGGCGTAGGCCTTGTCGAACAGGTTGTCGACCCCTGCGCTGAGCTTGAGGTTGTGGTTCACCTTGTAGGCGCCGTTGAGCGAGAACACGCCGAAGCCGGCGCTCTTGTCGTAGTCCTTGCCGACCACGTTGCCCTGGTTCTCGGCGATGCGGTTCTGCTCCGCCACCAGGCGCCACAGGGCACCGGCGCTCCAGCTGTCGCGGCTGTAGGTCAGGCCCAGGCGGCTTTCCAGCGGCGGCATCTGTGGCAGGGCCTTGCCGTCGCTGCTGTTCTTGCCCCAGGCGTAAGCCAGGGTGGCATCGGCCTTCCAGCGCTCGGTGAGCTTGTAGGCCGCGCCCAGTTCGCCGCCCATGATGCGGGCATCGATGTTCTGAGCCTGGGAGGTGCTCATGCCCATCATCCCGGTGCGGTAGTCGAACAGGATGTAGTCGCGGATCTGCCCGACGTAGCCCGAGGCCCAGGCCTCCAGGCGCTCGTCGCGGTACTGGATGCCGAAGTCGAGCTGGGTGGTCTTCTCTGGCTTGATGCCGTCGAACGCGTTGGCCGCACCGGGTGGCGCCAGCTTGGGCGAGAACAGCTCCCAGTAGTCCGGGAAGCGCTCGGCGTGGCCGAGGCCGATGTAGGTGGTGGCGGGGATCGCCGTCAGGTCGTGCTCGTAACGTATGAAGCCGCTGGGCAGCGTGTCGGCGCGGGTGTCGCCTTGGGTCGGGCTGCCCTTGCGGAAGTCCCGGGCCGAGGCACGGTCCAGCCGGGCACCGGTGATCAGCCGGTCTTCGCCGGTGACGTACCAGGTGAGCTCGCCGAAAGCACCATAGTTGTGGAAGTCGGCGTCCTTGGTCCAGGGCTTGCCCTTGTGCGCATCGACGCCCATGCCACCGCGCTGGCGGTGTTCGTTGGTCTGCGCGTCGATGCCGCCAATCAGTTGCACATCCGCCCAGCGCCAGGTGGCCTTTAGGCGAGCGCCCAGCGTGCGGCGGTCGACGTTGCTGACCATGGGCATGCCCATCATGCCGGTGCCTGATGGCGTGCGCAGGCTGTAGTTGTCCATCACGTGGTCGGCGTAGTTGTAGTAGACCTGTGCCTCGACCTTGTCGAGCACCTCGCCGAGGTTGGACTTCTCGAAGCGCAGGCCCAGGCTCTCGCGCTTGAACTGCGAGCCGTCCATGCCACGGCCGGCATAGCGTGCCTCGCCGTCACCCTTGCCGGCGGTGAGTTCGAGCAGTGTGTCCTGATCGGGGGTCCAGCCCAGGGCCACGTCGCCGTTCCATTTCTCCCAGCGCGAAGGCACGGTGTCGCCGTTGCCATCCTCGTAGTCGTCCGAGTGCGACTGGTTGCCGACGAAGCGCGCATAGCCCTGGCTGTTGCCGCCCGCAGCATCGAGCACCTTGTCGAAGCGGCCATTGGAGCCGGCCAGCAGGCTGGCGTTGACCCGGCTGCCGAGGGTGCCGAACTTTTCCGGCTCACGCTCGAACAGGATGGTACCCGCCGAGCCGCCTGGCCCCCAGATCACGCTTTGCGGGCCTTTGATCACGGTCAGGCGGTCGTAGGTTTCCGGGGCGATGTAGGAGGTCGGGGCGTCCATACGGTTGGGGCAGGCGCCGAGCATCACGCCGCCGTTGGTAAGGATGTTCAGGCGCGAGCCAAACATGCCACGCAGCACCGGGTCGCCATTGGTGCCGCCGGCGCGTATGGCGGAAAAGCCAGGGATGGTCTTCAGGTAGTCGGCACCATCACTGGCCGGCACGGGTTGGCGCGGGTCCTTGGGGTTGGTGACCACGGTCAGTGGCGAGCTCGGTGCCAGCGCGGTGATCACCGTCGGGCTCAGCTCGGTGTCGGGGCTTTCATGGCCAGGAGCGGCAGCCAGCGCCACAGGGGCGAGCAGCGAGCCGCACAGCGCGGCGAATGTCCCTCGCAGGGAAGAAGCTAAAACAGGGGTGCAGCCGGACATAATGATTCCAGTCGATCAGTCATGAGTGTGCGCGAAGCCTCCTGGCTCCGGGCGATAACGGGAGTTCAGACGCTGATCGAAAGAGGCGGCGCGCGGCTGCGCGCACCGGGGAACACGGCCTGCCGGGCATGGCCCTGGCGCGTAGAGGTGGGCAGGGTTGTGGGGGGAACGGCACTGGCGACGCTGAGCGGGCTGAGGGTTTGTGGCAAGGCCGGGCAGTTGAACAGCAGACTGCAGTAGCCGCACTTTTCCCACATCACATGCAACTGGCCATCGTTATCGTGGCCGTGATGGATATCGCTGCCCGCCGGCATGGACATCGACATGTCCATCGGCATGCTCATGCCGGCATGGTGGTCCATCGGCATCGACTGTGAAATCAGCGGGCCGATGAAGATCATCCACATGGCGAACAGGCTCAGCCAGCCGCCACCGGCGCGCCTGCGTTCAGGGCGGGTGGTACGGCTGAGGCTGTTGCGCGGCAGGCTCATGCTGGCGAGCGCCGGTCAGCGGGGGTCAGTGCGCGTGTTCGTGGGCCTGGGGCTGGTCTGCCGGTGCCTGTTTCTGTACGGCCACGTCGACGGTGACGTCACCTGCTTTCTCGAAGTGCAGGGTCAGCGGGAAGCGCTTGCCGTCGGTGAGCAGGCTGCGGTCCTTGGGCTGCATCAGCATCACGTGGTAAGCGCTGGGGGCGAACACCAGGTCTTTGCCGGCGGGCACCGCCACACTTTGCACCTGCTGCATCTTCATCGCGCCGCTGGCGCTCATGGCGTGCTCATGCAACTGCGCGTCATCGCTGATCGGGCTGTCGACACTGAGCAGGCGGTCATCGGCCTTGCCGTTGTTGTGCACGACGAAGTAGGCGGCGACGTTGGGGGCGTTGGGCGGTAGTTGCAGCGACCACGGGTGAGCGATGTGCAGGTCGCCCACGGTGTATTCATGGGCATTGGCGTAGGCGCCGGGCAGCAACAGGGCAGCCAGGACAAGAGCTTGCTTGAGCATGGTGAGTCTCCGATCTGTTCAGGTTCAGGCAGACAGCGTGATGAACTCAGGCCAGCGGAGAGGCACGGGGAATGAGCGCGGGCCATAGCTGGCGCGGCGTGGGTTGGTAACTGGCGGGTGGCGGCTCGCGCCCGGCCAACAGCGTCGGCGGGTTGTGCAGTTGCGGCGGATAACCTGGCAGGGCCAGCAGTGGGGCAGCGCCCGAACAGCACCAGCAGTGCTGCATGTTGGAGTGCTGATCGCTTTGGCTACCGAGGTCGATCTTGGCCAGGGCCTGGACATCGACCTTGGCCTTGCCAGCCACGCTGGAACAGAAAGCCCCCCACAGCAGCTGCTCAGCCGGGCCTTTGGGCGCGGCGGAAGACAGCGGCATGGCCAGCAGGTTGAACAGCACTGCTAGGCAGGCTATCCAGGCAATGTGCCGACGTGGGGGCATGGAGAGATCCGGTCAGGAATCGTGGAAGGTATTGTAAGGCGGAGTATAGGTAAAAATGGTGGGGTGCGGTGAAGTGACGCAGGTTGCGGGTGGAAAGGGGCGCAAAGCGCCCCGTGATGCTCAGGTCTTGTTGCGGCCCATCAGGCCGCGCACGGTTTCCTGCAGGTCCGCTGGCAGCACCACGACCTTGGCATTGTTGCTGCTGGCCAGGTTCTCCATGGCGCCCACATAGCGCTCACCCAGCAGGTACATGGCCGGTACGGTCTCGTTGCCCACCGCTTCTTTGACCAGCGAGATTGCCCGCGCCGAGGCCTCGGCCAGGTTGATCTGCGCTTCGGCGTCCAGCTTGGCCGATTGCAGGCGCGCTTCGGCCTCGAGGATCGCCGCCTGCTTGGCACCTTCGGCGCGGGTCACGTCGGCTTTACGCTCACGTTCGGCGGCCGCCTGGCGCTCCATGGCCAGCTGCATGTTCTCCGACGGCTTGATGTCCTGGATCTCGACCGATCGTACGGTCACGCCCCAGTCTTCGGTCTGCTCGGACATCGCCTCACGCAGGCGCGCCTTGATCTGTTCGCGGCTCGACAGCGCCTCGTCCAGGTCCATGGCGCCGACGATGGCGCGCAGCGAGGTCATGGTCAGGCTGGTGACGGCGAACGAGAAATTCTGCACGCCATAGGAGGCCTTCTGTGGGTCGACCACCTTGGCGAAGCACAGGGCGTTGGCGACGATCACCGCGTTGTCCTTGGTGATGATTTCCTGCTCCTGCACGTCGAGGATGATGTCCTTGGTCGGCAGGCGATAGGCGACCACGTCCATGTACGGGATGACGATGTTCAAGCCTGGCTTGAGGGTGTTGTGGTAGCGGCCCAGGCGCTCGACGATCCATTCCTCGCCCTGGGGCACGATGCGCACCCCCTTGAACACGGTGATCAGGACGAACAGGGCGAGGGCGCCGACGACGATGAGACTGGTCATGATGAAAACTTCCTTTTAAATGCCAATTCAGGCCCGGACGACCCGGGCGGTGTTGCCTTCGATGGCGACGAGGCGCACACGCTCGCCTGCCGGGATGTCGCCGTCGGCGACGCAAGTCCATTCCTCGTTGCCGAGCAGCGGCTTCTGGAAGCGGACGCGGCCTTTCTGGAATTGCGAGACGCTGCTGGTCAGCAACCCGACTTCACCGATCACGCTGTCGGCGGTCCAGCGCACGTCCGGCTGCTTGCGCTTGAACAGCTTGAACCAGAGGAACGTGGTCACCGAGGAGAACAGCACCCACAGCAGCACCTGCATGTCCAGCTGCAGGGCGGGGGCGGCCAGGGCGATGAGCGAAACCAGCACGGCACCGATGCCGAACCAGATGATGAAGAACGTGGGCAGGACCAGCTCGAGCAGGATCAGGCCGATACCGAAGACCAGCCAGATCCACCATTGCATTTCCATATGAACGACGCCTTCCGGAGGGGAGGCACAAAGTCTAAGGCGCACAGTGGGCGAAAGGCCACTTGGAAATTTCTGAGCGTTTCCTTGCCGATGAGCCGGTGATGAGTAGGAAATTTCCGCGTTAGGCCTGACCTGCAGGATTGACCAGCCAGTCTTCAACTCTCAAACCTGGGACTCGTTGAAATTCACGCAGGTTGTTGGTTACGAGCACCAGCCCCCGAGCCCGGGCATGGCCAGCTATCAGTTGGTCGAATGGGCCGATCGGTGTACCAGCCCTCGCCAGTTCTGCACGTAGTTGGCCACTGTGTTCGGCAGCCTGGCTATCGTAATCGAGTACTTCCAGGCGGGCAGCGAAGCCTTCCACTATCGAAAGATTACGCTCGGGGTGTGCTGACTTCTCTGCGCCGTACACCAGCTCCATCAACGTAACGGTACTGATTGCCAGCTGACCGTGGTGGCGGTTGAAGGCTTCACGAACCAATTGTGGCTTGTTCTTGATAGTGAAGATGCAGATGTTCGTGTCGAGCATGTACCTGAGCATTAAAACCCTTCGCGTTCCTGGTCGGCAGGTTGATCACGGCTGGCCATGAAGTCTGTACTTGCGTCGTTGCCGTCAAACCAGCTGTCCCATGCCTCCCCAGCTGGGCTGATGATGCGGGTTCGCCCCACGGCAACGATGTCTACGCGGGTCACTTCATCGGGAAGGGCAACGGATTTCGGCAAACGGATGGCCTGGCTGCGGTTACTTTTGAAGACTGCACCTTGCTCCATGATGGGCCTCCTTGGAAGCAGCAAACTGTGACTGGAGTTTAAGTGAGAGGACGTATATGTCAACGGGATATACGTTTTGACTTCATTACAGGCAGTCCTTGATCTTGGCCAGCAATAGACCTGCCTGGGTGAATTCCCGATCCACGGCAGGCAATGTCGGACGCTTCAGGACCACCACCGGCACCCCGCGTTCCCGTGCCACGTCGAGCTTTGGTTCGGTCGCCACGCTGCCGCTGTTCTTGCTGACCAGTACATCGATGCGACAACGTTCGAACAGTGCCCGCTCGTCCTCGATGTGAAACGGCCCACGCGCGCCGATCACCTCGCAGCGCTCATTGCCCGCACAGGCTTCCAGCGCGCGCAAGGTCCAGAACTGCTCTGGGGGAATCTCGGCAAGGTGCTGCAGTGGCTCGCGGCCAAGCGTGAACAATGGTCGTCTGAACGGCTTGAGCGCCTCGATCAGCGCCGCCCAGTCTTCCACTTCACGCCAGTCGTCCCCCGGCTGTGCCTGCCAGGCCGGGCGGCGCAAGGCCCAGCAGGGAATGCCGGCCGCCCGTGCAGCGCTGACAGCGTTGCGGCTGATCTGCGCCGCATAGGGGTGAGTGGCGTCGATCAGCAGGGTGATGCCGGCTTCACGCAGGTAAGCGGCCAGGCCGTCAGCGCCGCCATAGCCACCGACCCGCACCTGGCAAGCGAGGTCCTGCGGCACGCGGCCGATGCCGGCCAGGCTGTAGACATGCTCGGGGCCGAGATTACGGGCGATGGCCAAGGCTTCGGTGACGCCACCGAGCAGCAGGATTCGGCGGTTCATTGCACACCTGCCTTGCCAACGATGCCGCCCTGGCGGTCGATGGCAAACACTTCGACGTGCACCTGAGCCGGCACCACGCTGCGGGCGAAAGCCAGGGCATGGGCGCACACCGCGTCGCCCAGGGCGATGCCGGCGGCATGTGCCAGGGCCAGCGCCTGCTGGCTGGTGTTGGCGGCGATGATGGCCGCCTGCAGCTGCGCATCGGCACCGATTTCAGCGGCCCAGCCTGCCAGCTGCGGCAGGTCGATGCTGGAGTGGCGGCTGTGCAGGTCCATGTGGCCGGCAGCCAGCTTGCTGATCTTGCCGAAACCGCCGCACAGGGTCAGGCGTGGCACCGGCACCTTGCGTACGTGCTTGAGCACGGCGCCGACGAAGTCGCCCATCTCGATCAGGGCGATTTCGGGCAGGTTGTAGACGCGGCGCATGGTGTCTTCGCTGGCGTTGCCGGTGCAGGCGGCGATGTGGGTGTAGCCATTGGTGTGGGCCACGTCGATGCCCTGGTGGATCGAGGCGATATAGGCCGAGCAGGAAAAGGGCCGGACGATGCCGCTGGTGCCCAGGATCGACAGCCCACCGAGGATGCCCAGGCGCGGGTTCATGGTCTTCAGCGCCAGCGCTTCCCCGCCTTGCACATTGACCGTGACCTCGAAGCCGCCCGGGTAGCCGCAATCGTCGGCCAGCTGCTGCAAGTGCTCGCTGATCATCCGCCGTGGTACTGGATTGATCGCCGGCTCACCGACTGCCAGTACCAGGCCGGGGCGGGTGACGGTACCAACGCCCTGGCCTGCGACGAAGCGTATGCCGGGCTGCGCCTGCAAGCGGATCTGGCTGTAGAGCAGGGCGCCGTGGGTGACGTCTGGGTCGTCGCCGGCATCCTTGAGTGTGCCCGCCTCGGCACGCTCGCCGACCAGGCGGCAGAACTCCAGGCGCATCTGCACCACCTTGCCCTTGGGCAGGGTGATGCTCACCGCATCGTCGCACTGGCCGGTCAGCAGCAACTTGGCAGCGGCGAGGCTGGTGGCGGTGGCGCAGCTACCGGTGGTCAGGCCACTGCGCAGGGGCGCGGGTTGCTCGCGGGTTTCTTCACGCATCGAGGGGTTTCACCACGTCGAGCAAGGTGATCGGCAACGCCTGGCGCCAGGTGTCGAAGGCACCCAGCGGCTGGGCCTGGGCAACATGGATACGGGTCAGCTCGCCACCGTGCTGTTCACGGAAGTGCGCCAGGGCCAGCTCGCTTTGCAGGGTCACTGCATTGGCCACCAGCCGCCCACCGGGGCGCAAGCGGTCCCAGCACAGCGGCAACACGCCTTCGCGGGTCACGCCGCCACCAATGAAAATCGCGTCCGGGCGTTCCAGTTCGGCCAACGCGTCGGGTGCCTTGCCGCGAACCAGCTGAAGGCCCGGCACACCGAGGGCATTGCGGTTGTATTCGATGAAGCCCTGCCGACCTTCGTCGGCTTCGATGGCCAGGGTGCGGCAGGCCGGGTGAGCGCGCATCCATTCGATCCCGATCGAGCCGCAACCTGCGCCGACATCCCACAGCAATTCACCGGGCTGCGGCGCCAGGCGCGCCAGGGTAATGGCGCGCACGTCGCGCTTGGTCAGCTGGCCGTCATGGCGGAAGGCGCTGTCTGGCAGCCCGGGGACACGCGACAGGCGCACGGCATCCGGGCTGGCCAGGCACTCGATGGCGACCAGGTTGAGGGTGGCGACTTGGCTGTGCGGCCAGTCATCGGCGGTGCCGCAGAGGTGCTGCTCGGCCGCACCACCGAGGTGCTCCAGCACGTGCACGCGGCTGGGCCCGAAGCCGCGCTCGCGCAGCAGTGCAGTGATGGCCGCAGGGCTGTCGCCGTCGTTGCTCAGTACCAGCAGGCGCTGGCCGCTGTACAGGTGGGCATTGAGCGCCGCCAAGGGGCGTGCGACAACTGATACCACCTGCACGTCCTGCAGTGGCCAGCCCAGGCGGGCGGCGGCCAGGGCACAGGAGGAGGGCATCGACAGCACCTGCATTTCTTCGGCTGCTACCTGTCGCGCCAGGCTGGCGCCGACGCCAAAGAACATCGGGTCGCCGCTGGCCAGTACGCAGGTCGGCTCACCGCGCAGTGCCAGTACCGGGGCGAGGGAGAATGGCGTTGGCCAGTCTTGCCGCTCGGCACTGATGCAACGCGGCAGCAGGGCCAGCTGGCGCGGGCTGCCGATGATCCGCGTGGCGCCCAGCAGGGCGCGCCGGGCCTGCTTGCCCAGGCCGCTGAAGCCTTCTTCGCCGATGCCTACTACTGTCAGCCAGGGGGTCATGTGTATCGTTCCGCCATTTTTGGGGCCGCTGCGCGCCCCTTCGCGGGCAAG